>NZ_CEWDFQ010000432.1:0-2144 GCF_982438285.1 Acetatifactor sp.
GCTCATATCCGTGCTGGTGCTGTACGGCAACAGGGAGAGCCTTTTTGCCGGGACTGTGGAGAGCGGCATGGGTGCGGCTGCTTCGGCGGAGGCAGAAAGGGGAAATCCGGATACCACGCAGGAAGGCAGCGCAGTGCAGAGCCTCCAGGGAGAGCAGGAGGCTCCACAGGCGCAAAGCGCTCCCTCCGGACAGATTGGAAACAATCTGTCCGCCTTCTTAGAGGACGAGACTTTTTTTGACCAAGAGATCAATCCTGTGCTGGAGGCGGCCAGAAATCAGGAAAACCGATTGTCTCTGATGGTGACCTCCGTGGAGAAGGATCTGCGGATACAGATTGTGGACATGTCGGGAGAGCTGGTTTCAGGAGAGAGCTTTTACGTGCGGCTGGACGATTCGGAGGAGTATAAGGATCTGGATCAGGACGGCGTGATTTACATAGGAGGACTCTCTGCGGGGGAATACTATGTAGAGCTGCTCCCCATAGAGGGCTATAAGGTTCCTGCAAACGAGACCAGAGTCCGGGTGAAGGATAAAGTGGAATATCTGGCCATTGAGGATATCTCCCTTTTAATCAAGACGGAGGATGAAATTGATGCGGAGGCGGAGGACTCCGGCGTTCAGGATGCCATAGAGGATGCGGACAGCACCGAGATTAAGAAGCTGCAGACAGCCACCGGAAATTCAAAGGTGGGGATTGATGTGTCAAAATGGAACGGCGATATCGACTGGGACAAGGTGAAAAACGCAGGGGTGGAGTTTGCCATCGTGCGTGCGGGCTATCGCGGCTCTGTGACGGGAAGCCTTGTGGAGGATCCCTATTTTGAAACGAATATGAAGGGTGCGGCTGCAACCGGAATCCCGGTGGGCGTGTATTTCTTTACCCAGGCTGTAAATGAGGTGGAGGCTGTTGAGGAAGCGTCCGCTGTGCTCAATCTGGTCCGGGAATACAAAATTGATTACCCTATTTTTATTGATACAGAAAGTGCGGGAGGAAACGGGAGAGCGGACGGGCTGGACGTAGAAACCAGAACCTTAGTCTGTGAGGCCTTCTGCCGCACCATAGAAAATGCCGGATACCGGGCGGGCGTATACGGCAGCCGCAACTGGTATAACAGCCATCTGGAGACGGCACGCCTGGAAAATTACTGCATCTGGCTTGCGGAGTACAGAAGCATCCCCATTTATCAGGGCTATTATCAAATGTGGCAGTACACCTCCAAGGGCCGTATCGACGGCATCCAGGGAAATGTGGATATGAATGTAAGCTATCTGGGAATTGATGGATAATATCGGAATTGCAAGAGCCATATCTTTCAGCGCAGACACGCTTTCGCTCCGGTCTGACCGCAGCGGTACATAAGGCTGCAAAGGACGCAGCCTAAGTGCCGGCGGCCAGACAGGGTCTGCTTATGAAAGATATGGCAGCCGCAATTTGGTCTTAAAATAAATTTTGCAAATGCAGATATACGAGTGGAAACAGGAGGCATGGAATGGGAAAAATTACAGTGGAGACCTGTGAGATTGAAGGGCTGAAGATTATTACCCCTACAGTGTTCGGCGACGAGAGAGGGTATTTTATGGAAACCTATCATTATGAGGATTACAAGGCGGCTGGCATTGACCGGGTGTTTGTGCAGGACAACCAGTCAGCCTCCAGGAAAGGGGTATTACGGGGACTGCATTTTCAGAAGCAGTTTCCACAGGCCAAGCTGGTGCGGGTCATAAAAGGCCAGGTTTTCGATGTGGCTGTGGATATCAGGCCAGGCTCTGCCACCTATGGAAGGTGGCATGGCGTTTTGCTTTCCGAGGAGAACAAAAAGCAGTTTTTTATTCCTGAAAATTTCGCCCACGGCTTTTTGGTGCTGTCTGACTATGCGGAATTTTGTTATAAATGCACGGATTTTTATCATCCTGACGATGAGGGAGGAATTCTTTATAATGATCCTGACATCGGCGTGGAATGGCCCATCCCGGAGGGGATGGAGCTGATTCTCTCCCAGAAGGACACAAAATGGGGAGGTATTTCACAGCTTCGCCGGTAAATTTGAAAGAGGATGGGCAGTGCAACATGAAGATAAGCAAAAAAGCCGGAATCACTATTTTTAACCTGGCGGGGTTTGCCATGGCAATGATTATTGTGATT
>NZ_CEWDFQ010000433.1:0-2132 GCF_982438285.1 Acetatifactor sp.
GTCTATGATCCGATTGACGGCCGGCCTGGCCGGGTTTTTGCTGTATCTGGAAATCATATACCATCTGAGCGGATTTGGCCTGGCAGGATGTATGCCGGCGTATACGGTGGCGCTGATTGCAGCATGGTCCGGTATATGGTCTCTTGTGATAGGACTTTGCAGAGGGCTTTTAAAAAAGATTATTTTTTATGCCGTGATCTGGTTTTATACGATTTGGTCTGGGGCGCAGATTGTCTATCTTGGCATTTTTAAGCAGCCGCTTTTGTGGGAAGGAATTTTCCGGGGCGGACAGGATGCGCTGACCAATTACTGGCGGGAGGCCCTTGCGGGAATATGGCAGATGATTCCCTTTCTGGCGCTTGTGGTACTGCCGGGGGTGGTCCTTGGCATTTTGATGCACCATTTCAGGGTAAAGCTGCCGGATTTGGGCGTGCTGGAGGTTTTGCGGTTAAATGTGGTAATCTGTGTTGGGATCGTAGGAGAGATCACGGTTATGGAAATTGGAAAGACCCTGGAAGCGGATTATTACGAAGGTTATTCTGATTTTTATGATCCTCTCGGGGTTGCCAGAGGACTGGGATTTCTTCCCATGCTGCAGCGTGACACTTATATTTGCATGACGGATGGCGGGAAGGAGCTGTGGAATGGCATTGTAGCCAGATTTTCCAGGGAGCCTGAGAGAAGCGGGGGCCAGGCAGCACAGGCCGGCTCGGCAAAACCGGGAGAAAACCCGGCCCAGGAAATACCGCCCAAGGAGACAAATCCCCAAAGTACGCTGCCTGGAGACGGCCAGGAAGCCACGGAGAGCTTAGGTCCCCAGGAAGGCTCAGGCTCTCAGGGAGCTCCCCCTTTCCAGGAGGGAACACAGACTCAGGACGGAGATTTGGGGGACGGGGGAGCCTTAGAAAACACAGAGCCTGGAAAGCATGAAATGAAGCTGGACTTTTCTTTGCTGAGAGAGCTTTCCGACAGCGAAGAGAAACTGTGGCTGGCAGATTACATAGAAGCGGAAGAGCCCACTTTAGAAAACGAATATACGGGACTGTTTGAGGGATATAACCTGATTTTTCTGACGGCGGAGGGCTTTTCTCCTTATGCGGTCAGAGAGGATTTGACACCAACTCTGTACCGGCTTGTGAATTCCGGCTTTGTGTTTGAAAATTATTATGTGCCCCTTTGGCAGACCAGCACCAGCGACGGAGAATACATCAACTGTACCGGGCTGATTCCGGACAGGCAGTTCAGCATGCGAAAGAGCGCTTCCAATGAAATGCCCTTTACCCTTCCAGCTTTTTTTGCCAGGGAGGGGGTGGACTCCCTGGCTTATCACAATAACAGTCTGTCTTACTATGACCGTTATCTGACACATCCCAATCTTGGGTATGACTTTAAGGGCTGCAGGCTGGGAAGCCTTTCTGAGGAGGAGTGGGGGGATAAGATTTTTCCCATGGAGAATCCGGACGCCTGGCCTGCTTCCGATTTGGAAATGCTGCAGGGGACGGTGCCGGAATACATAAACAAATCCAGATTTCATGTGTATTACATGACAGTTTCCGGCCATATGAATTATAATTTTACAGGAAATGCCATGGCGGCCAAAAACAGGGAGGCTGTTTCCGGTCTGGAAATGTCGGAAAATGCCAGAGCCTACATCGCCTGCAATATTGAGCTGGACAAGGCGCTGGAATATCTGCTGGAAAGGCTTTCAGAGGCGGGAGCGCTGGAAAAGACCGTTATCTGTCTGAGCGCGGATCATTATCCCTACGGCATGACAAAGGAGCAGTATGAAGAGCTTGCGGGAACCTCCCTCTCTCAGGGAATGGACCTTTATCGCAACAGTCTGATTCTGTGGAACAGTCAGATGGAGGAGGAGCCTGTGGTTGTGGAAAAAGCCTGCGGGCCTATGGACCTTTTGCCTACCCTGCTCAATTTGTTTGGATTTTCTTATGATTCCAGAATGTATGCGGGGAGAGATATTTTTTCCCCAGAGGAGGGACTTGTGATTTTCAATGACCGCAGCTTTGTGACAGATTCTGTGATTTACAATAAAACGGAAAAGCAGATGATCTGGCTTACGGACGAGAATGGAAATTTTAAGGTTCCTGAAGAAGAGCAGGAATCCTATCTGGAGC
>NZ_CEWDFQ010000434.1:0-2126 GCF_982438285.1 Acetatifactor sp.
CCCCAGGGCGCAAGGTTCAAAATCTTAAGATTATTTCATCAATTATGGACATAATACTTTCTTCCTGCTTTTGGATTTCCCGCTTCGACTCCTCTATCTTTTCCGCATGCTGTTTTATTTTTTCCAGAATCTTTCTCTGCTCCTCTATGTCAGGCACAGGAACCTTAAAGTGATTAAAGGTAGCCTCATCCAGATACCACCTGTTGGTAGCCCCGTAGCTGCAGGTGCTGCACATTTTCAGAAAAAAGTCGTGGCGCATCAGATAAGTTAAATAGTCGGGCAGAACAATGTCCCTATTGATGGCATAGGTCCAAAAATTGCCTGTAATCACCGCCCCGTCCAATTCCGGGGGAACAATTCCATAGGCGCCGTTTCTAGCGTCAATTTTAGAAATCAAAAACTGTCCCGCTCTGATCACAAACTGCTTTTTCGTTCCGATTTCACTGCCATACTGTCTGGTGCGCAGCACAATCCCCTGATTGTGCATTTGAACCGTAACCTGCTTATAAAGCCTGTCATCCTCAATGTCCACTGCATCCTTCACTCTGGCAAGCAGGCTTGAAATCGGATACAGTGTGTATTTGGTGCCAACGCTCATAAGGGGCGTGTTATACCGTTTCACACACCAGTTGGACTTATCCAGCTTGTGAAACTCCGCAAAGCCCGTTTCCTCCCTGTGATAGGATCTGGCGACAGCTTTACCCATACTATCCTCCACCTCATATCCGCCCCAGCGCTCCCAGAGCCGTTTCACCCTTGGGATATCATTCTCCGGGATAGGACTTCTGCGCAGATTCAGATCGAATCCGTCCTTCTGCAGATCCACCAGCCAGGTCTTATGGCCCTTTTTCGGCTTTTCCTTGGAAAGCAGCAAAATACTGGTCTTTACGTCGGTATAGGGATTAAAAACTCCCTGGGGCAGGGAAATAATTGCCTCCACCGTGATATTTTCCAGCATCCATCCCCGAAAAGCGGCATAGGTTCTATGAAACAGCAGCGTCTCCCCCACAATGCAGGCAATTCTGCCTCCCTCCCGCACGCTTTCTATCATATGCCTCACAAACAATTCGTCCGGCTTTTTGGGCTCCTCCAGCCCATAGGGATGATTGGCCATGACAATGTCAAATTTTCCGAAAAATTCCTTATGAAACTCCCGCACCTTGTCATTTACCGGCTTTACATGGAGAATGTCCAGGGCGTTTTCATTGGAAATACGGCTGTGGCCGTCCCCCAAAAGAATCATGTTCAATTTTGTGAGCA
This sequence comes from Acetatifactor sp., assembly GCF_982438285.1. Lineage (NCBI taxonomy): Bacteria > Bacillati > Bacillota > Clostridia > Lachnospirales > Lachnospiraceae > Acetatifactor > Acetatifactor sp. The sequence continues at coordinate 1,261 of NZ_CEWDFQ010000434.1, forward strand.
TGGCCGTGGTATCCTTAAGTTCGTTGCCAAAAATCACATTTTCCCGCAGATTCTCGTTGGTCACTCCATACTTTCCATACTTTTCCAGGTAGGTCTGGAAGGCTGTGATTAAAAAGCCGCCGCTTCCGCAGGCGGGATCATAAATTCTCTCCACAGATTGGATCACACGATTGCCGTTTTCATCCGTAATATATTGCCCGGCGTCGTTTTTCTGAAAGGTAATCTGTGGATTTACCAGAAAAATGATCAATTCAATCAAATGACGGGGCGTAAAAAATTCTCCGATTTTTTTATCCTTGGAATCCTTCTGGTAGTATTCCAGAGCATTTCCCTTCACATCCGTCATGCGGTCTATCTGACACTTTTCAAACATCTCGTCGATAATCCGGGCCAGATCCCTCGTCATGCGGGAATCCACCTTAATCAGCTGTGCCGGAAACACATTTTCATACTGCCTGTTCAAAAAATCCCTGAAAACCCCGTTGACAATGGAAACATTTCCCTTCTGCACATTTTCCCATACGCTGGCGCCGTTCTCCTCCCGGTATTCCCGATCCCTGCCGTCATTGGAAAAAATCTTTAAAAAAATAAAAATGGAAATTTCAGCCGCCTTATCTATGGCGGACAGGCTGGATTTTCCGGTCCTGAAAATGGTATCGCACTGGGCAAAATAGGGCTCTAATGCTTCTCTTGGCATCATGTCCTCTGGATATTCATTGAACCGCAAATCCATAACCCAATCCTCCTTCTTCCTCTTTGGCCGTTTCAAATCCAAGCTGCTTTATTATAACACCCCCTCCCCTTGATTTCCCCCAAAACCGCGTCTTGTCAACCGCCGCAAACTGAATTATACTGATTTTATCAAA
>NZ_CEWDFQ010000435.1:0-2126 GCF_982438285.1 Acetatifactor sp.
AGGAAAAACAATCTATGGAAGCTTACCTTACCTTTTTGAAAAATACCAATATGTTTCTTGGAATCAGCGAAGAAGAAATCAACACGATGCTCAAATGCCTCTCCACCAAAAAGCTGCACTTCCAAAAGGGGGAATACATCATCCGCAACGGAGAGGACAACCACTTTGTGGGCATGGTACTCTCTGGACATGTGCTGATAGAAAAAGAAGATTACTGGGGAAATAATTCTATTTTTGAGGAAATCGCCCCGGGGATGATCTTTGCGGAAAGCTACGCCTGTATTTCCCTCCTTCCCCCAGAGCTCAACGTTTTAGCCGGCACAGATGCTGACGTTATGTTTTTTGACTTCCGCAGAATCTTTACGGTATGCTCCTGTGCCTGCATTTATCATACAAAGCTGATTCACAACCTCTTAAATGCCATTGCAAGAAAAAATATCAGCCTCACCCAAAAGATAGAGCACCTGAGCAAACGCACCATCAGAGGGCGGCTTTTGTCCTATCTGTCTGCGGAATCCCTGAAGGCAGGCAGCAGCTCCTTTACCATTCCCTTTAACCGCCAGCAGCTTGCCAATTATCTTGCGGTGGACAGAAGTGCGCTCTGCAGTGAAATCAGCAAGCTGCAAAGGGAGGGAATTCTCTCCTGCAGCAAAAATAAATTCCGCTTTTTGCAGCGGCCTGCGCAAGGAGAGCACTCCCTGGAGCATTTGGGATAAACTCATTGCTCCATTTCACGATCCATTGCCGCCAAAAGCTCCAGGTTCTTCCTCTCATAATCGTTAAATACCGCGTCGTCAAATTCGTCACCTGCCACAGTGGGCCGGTACCATGCGCACCCCATAAAATAGGAATACAAATCCTCATCTTTGAAAATGTATCCATGCTTTGCATAAATTTCATTTTTCACAAGATGAATGATAATCTTTGGGTCATTTTGGAAATCCTCTTCCCTGTAGTATTTCATATCCGTAAAATACAAGGGCTCTATGACATTGGAAATATCAGTGACACCTCTTATATTTTCCCAATAATTGGTGACCTCCGCATAATATTTGCTGGCCTGGTAGTAAGGAATTCCTTCCGTAATTCTCTCCTCTATCTCTTCCCAAGAGAGACCGGCATAAAACTTTTCATAAAACTGCTCCATCATTTCTTCGTAGGTCAAGTTTTGTGTACCCGCTTCATCTTCCGAACCTAAATAATCGGAAACTATTTGTATGGCTATCTCCTTAGCTTTTGTACTGGACACATTTTGATCCTCTGTTTCTCCCAAGTACACACAAAAGTAGATTCTTTTGTCTTTCGCCTCTGCAAACCCTGTAAACCAGGAATCAATAACAACGCCATTCGCTTTCCCCATTCCCGTTTTTCCATAAATTGAAATACCCGCCTCATTTTCCTCTGGCACCAGCATGACCTGTTTTAGCTGGCTTATGGTTTCTTCCGAATACTCCGACGCATCCCCGAATATCCGCTCCATAACCTCCACCTGCTCCCTGGGTGAAATCAGCAATGACGACTCAATCCAAAAGCCTGTTAAGGCCGGATTGCTGTTGTTGGTATTCAGCCGTCCCTCCCAGTCGGAAATGTCACAATTACCATATTGAAGCTTGTCCAGCTCCTCCTGCATCAAATCTTTTCCAATTTCATCTATCACCTCTCGAAAATACCAGACACAGGAAGTGCGGAAGGCCTGGGAAAAGTCGATGTCCTGATTCCATTCCTCATTCCAGAATATTTCACCACTCCATGTACGTGTAGAATCATCCGGCCGTATGATTCCATTTTCCAGAGCGATCAAAGAAGAAATGATCTTAAAGGTAGAGCATGGAGAACGCTGTGTCAGCGCTAATTCCTGATGATAGATCTGATAGCCGTTCTCATCTGCATCATAAACAACAGCCGCGCCATTCACTCCATCAAAAAAATCAGACCAATCCACCTCTGTTATAATCGGCTCTTCTGTTTTTTCTTCCGACTCATCTGCTGTCGCTTCCGGCGCTTGTGTAATTTCTTCCTTTGGTATTTCTTCCATTTCAGTTTTTTCTTCGAATGTCTGCGTTTCCACCGTCTGTTTATCTATCAGACTATCCTGTTCCTCCGCACATCCTGTAAAAGTCAAAAGT
>NZ_CEWDFQ010000436.1:0-2118 GCF_982438285.1 Acetatifactor sp.
CCACAAGGGATATATTATTGATATTGGTGTCCCTCAGCCAAAAAGGAAGCTGGTTCAATTCAAAGCCGCACCACTGCAGCACCGTATCAAGCACAAAGCCCCTGGTGTAGAAAAACTTGAAGATGAAGCCTATGGCAATGCCGTTGATCAGATAGGGGAAGAAAATGGCCCCCTTAAAAAAGCTGCCGCCCCTCACCCGGAAACTTAAAAGCGTTGCAAAGTACAACGCAAGCATAAGCTGCCCCCCCGCTCCCGCCATATAATAAAAGCTCAGCTTCAGCGCCCCAAAGCAGTCGTCTCTCCGGAAAACGTCTATGTAATTCTGAAGTCCCACCCAGGTTCTTGTTCCGGTATATCTCATGTTATAAAAGCTGAAATTCACCATTTCCCCGAAGGGAAGATAGGTGAACACAAAAAGCAGTAAAAGGGGCACCGCCATAAATGTGAAAATCACCAGAAATCTCTGCACCTTTCTTCCCTTAAACCACCTTGCAAAATCAAAACCTGTTTTCATATATCCTTACGCCCTTTCTGTCCCTTTTGGGGCCTTTGGCACAATGCGGGGGCAATGCCCCCGCACTTTTTTACTTACTGCGCTTCGATTCCCAGTGTAGTCTGTGCGTCGCTCCATGCCTGGTTCCAGGATTCCATGATCTCGTCATAGCTCATATCGCCCTGGGCCGCATGCTCTACGATCTCCATGATCTTCCTGTTTCCACCGGCGTTGATCATCAGCTCGGACTGCGTATTCAGATCGTTCAGATAGGTCTCTTCTCCCGGAAGGGCCGCTTCATCCGCCACAAATTCTATGCCGTCAAAAGCGGAATACAAATCGGGATAAGACCCGTTTACGTCGATGGGAATGCCGCCCTCGGAATAAGAGAAATTGGAAAGATTGGTGAGCCATTTCACATAAACCATGGCAGCCTTTTTGTTGTCATCAGAGGACTGCACGTTAATGCCATAGCTGTAATCCGGTCCTGCGGAAGCATACTGTTTGCCATCCACGGTGATGGGGAAGGACATATAGCCAATATCATCGCCGTTGGGTCCTGCCTCCACCATCTGAGAGTAGGCCCAGGAGCCAAGCACCATGCAGCCGATCTCTCCGTTGTTGATCATGCCCTTGCAGCCCTCCCAGTCCGTAGTGGTGTAATCCTCTTCGGTATATCCCAGGGCAACCGCATCATAGAGAATCTTATACACCGCATAGGGGCCCGTGCCGTCGCCTCTGTCAGAAAAAGGCGAAGCGCTGTGAATCAGCTCCTGATTCATAAAGGCTGCGCTTCCTGTTGCGGAGCCTCCGATATAGGCGTCCCATGCTCCCATGGTCCACTCAGCCGCATAGTTGGTATACAGAGGAATCACATCGGGACTGCTCTCCTTGATGGCCTGCAGTGCAGACATAAATTCGTCGGGCGTAGCTGGCAGCTGCGTAATTCCTGCGTCTGCAAATACCTGCTTATTATATACGATGCCCTGGGCATTCCCGGTGGAAGGAATCCCATACACCAGATCGTCAAACACCCAGGTGTTTGCAAACCGTACCTGTTCACTGACGGTTTCCAGATCGCCATAGGGTACGAAATAAGTGCCAAGGTCCTTTTTGTCCACTGCGGGAATCATCATAATATCCCAGTCAGACTGTTCAATACGAAGCAGCGCCTGCTCTGCATAATCAGTGATGGTTTCATATTCTACCGTAATATTGGGATACATTTCATTGAACGCTGCAATATACTCGGGGAACTTGGTGTCCGCCAGATCTGTCCTGTGAGACATTACCTTTATAGATGCCGTCAAGTCCGCATAGGTCTCTCCCAGTACGATATCCGTATAGCCCAGCTCCTCTTCCAAAACATCCGCCCCGCCGCTTTGCGTTTCCGTGCCCTCTTTACTGTCAGCAGTGGTACTGCTCTGCGCTGTCTGTGCGGTTTCATTGCCGCAGCCTGCCAGAGAACAGGTAAGCGCCGCTGCCAGAGACAATGCCATAACCTTTTTCAGTTTCATAATATAACCCTCCTTTAATTTTTGTTAACTTCTTGTTAACTTAAATTTATTTTACATTAAATTTATTATTAGTCATCTGCATTAATTGTTTTTTATATCCTATTATTG
>NZ_CEWDFQ010000437.1:0-2111 GCF_982438285.1 Acetatifactor sp.
GCCTTGAGGCGGGGAGCCGTGCCGGAATGACTGTGATAGGACTGGCTACCACCAATTCTGAAGAGCAAATACGCGACAAGGCAAATGCTGTTATTCAGGACTTTAATGGATTCAGTTTCGAAAAAATGAAGAATATGATGAGGTAATGTCAACTAAAACATCTACCTTTGCAGCCGTTTTTTATAAATTAAAGTAAATATGGCAGGATATATTTCGGGCGATACACGCAAAGTAACTACCCACCGTTTGGTGGAAATGAAGCAGAGAGGCGAGAAAATTTCTATGCTTACCTCCTATGATTACACGACAGCGCAGATTGTAGATGGCGCAGGCATCGATGTTATATTGGTAGGCGACTCCGCTTCGAATGTCATGGCAGGAAATGTGACCACACTTCCTATCACCCTTGATCAGATGATTTATCATGGAAAGTCTGTGGTCCGTGGGGTGAAACGCGCGCTTGTTGTGGTGGATCTGCCTTTTGGCACTTACCAGACTTCCGAATACGAAGCGGTGACCAATGCGATCAAAGTAATGAAGATTACGCACGCTGATGCTTTGAAACTGGAAGGGGGTGTGGAGATCATTGATGCGGTAAAGAAAATCATTGCTGCCGGCATTCCCATCATGGGACATTTGGGGTTAATGCCGCAATCTATCAATAAATATGGAACCTATACTGTACGCGCCAAGGACGAGGAAGAGGCCGAGAAGTTGTTGAGCGATGCACATCTGCTGGAAGAGGCAGGGTGTTTTGCGCTGGTACTTGAGAAAATCCCTGCGTCACTGGCAGAGCGTGTGGCCAGGGAACTGACCATTCCCGTTATCGGTATCGGAGCCGGTGGCGCGGTAGACGGGCAGGTACTGGTCGTATCGGATATGCTGGGGATGACCAACGGTTTCAGTCCTCGTTTCCTCCGTCGTTATGCCGATCTGCATACAGTTATGACGGGAGCCATACAGCAGTATGTGGATGATGTGAAAAAAGGGGATTTCCCTAACGAAGACGAACAATATTAAAAGTTTTTGCTGATATGTATGATGACTTCTTCTTTCCGTATGAAAAGGCAAAACTGTGGACTGGGAATATGTTTTTGTTATCCCTTTCCAATTTTTTGCTTTATGCATCACTATACATGATGCTTCCTGTGCTGCCTTTATGGATGGTGCGGCACTGGTATTGCAGTTATGCGGAAGCAGGAGCAGCCATTGCTGTTTTCGGGCTGGCCATGTTCCTTCCGGGAACATTCAACAGCTACCTTATTGATACGTTCAAACGTAAAAGTGTGTGCTTTATAGCGATATTCCTGTTTGTGGCATCCAGTCTGCTATATCCGTACGTTGCGACCGTAGGGTTCGTAGCTTTGGTCAGGGCTGTCCAGGGAGGGCTGTTCAGCGTCATTACCATGACTACGGGCAGTACACTGGTGATTGATGTCACTGCTTCCCGCCGCCGCACGGACGCCAATATCGCTTTTGCCTGGGCGGGTCGTTTTGGAATGGTGGTGGGTCTTGCCTTGGGGATCTATATTTATCCTTATTGGAATTTTCACCATATCATTTATACCAGTATGGCTCTGGGAGCGTTGGCGCTGGTGCTGATTCCGGCGGTGAAAGTTCCTTTCCGTGCTCCGCTCAGCACTTCATGGTTCTCGCTGGACCGTTTTTTGCTGCCGCGCACTTTGTGGCCGGGGATGAATATGATGATGGTGGCCATTATCTTTGGGATATTGGTGGCACATATTTACAATGAATTGTTTTTTGTTTGTATCCTGATAGGCTTTGTCCTGTCTTTGCTGCTTTTGCGTTACGTGCTTTCTCATGCTTCCGGTCGTTCGGAGGTAGAGCTGGGGCAGGCGGCAATGATAGGAGGGTTGTTATTGCTCGCTTTTTCCAATAGCTTGATGAACAGTTATATAGCTGGTATTTTGTTGGGGATGGGAACCGGAACCACTGTGTCACGTTTCTTTATAAAAATGATCAGCCTGCCGAGGCATTGCGAGCGGGGAACGGGAAACAATACCTATCAGCTGATGTGGGAGGCAGGAGTACTGATTGGTTTCCTGTTTGAGAATATGTGGACTGAGGGTCATCCCGATACTATTTATTGG
>NZ_CEWDFQ010000438.1:0-2106 GCF_982438285.1 Acetatifactor sp.
AAAATTACATATGCTTTGTTGTATACTATACTATATTATACATAAATGTGAACAAACTGACGAAAGAGGTATACTATTATATGGCCGGGATTACACTGGAAAAGGGAAAAAGTATCTATGAATACGGACAGCCCATGACGGGTTCTGCACCTGATCACAAACGGAAGGGTAAAGGTCTCCTATCCGGGCGGCTCTTACACTCTGGGCAAGGGAGATGTGATCGGCATCTGCGAGATATGCTCTGAAATTCATTTCCTGAGCTATCTTGCCCTGGAGGACACCTCCATTCTTACCTATACCCTGAACAATGTGGAATCGCTGGAGGATATGCTTCAAAAACGATCCGATCTGGCAAGGCTGTTTCTGCTTTCCGCTTTTTACCAGCTCAATCATCTGCTGGATCAATGTTCCCTTTCAGAATTGAGCTGCAGCAACCTGTACCAGAATCTTCTGGAGGATTACGAGAAATATAACAGCCTGTGCGCCCGTTACCGGATTCCTCCCAGATCCCTTGAGGGCATGGAAAGCCTCACCGCCTATCTGGGCGAGGAAGCTCCTGATATCTGGTTAAACAGCTTTTATCTTGGGCTTCAGCACATTTATACCGGAGAGCACTATAAGCCCCTGGTTCAGGAGCCTGGCATTTCCCTTGGCTTTTTGCGCAAATGCAGTCTGGACTTCCGCAAAACCTATTTCGGCCTGGATGAGCAGTTCCATTACCGCAAGCAGCTTACGAACATATATTTCAACGAAAATGCAAACGATATATTTGACCTGTATACCTCACTCTACTACAAGCTCGGCCCGGACTGTGCAGATACGGAATCCGTCCTGTCAGATATCAATAGAATGATATCACAGTTTGAATCAGACCCCTGCCTGGATGCGCAGATGGTGGAAAAACGGATTCAAAGCTTCCGCAAAAACCTGTCGTTGATGAAGGAGCCTGCCTCCAAAAAGGATGAGGCGGCGACAGATACCTCCCTGATGCAGGAATTGGCCGGTTCCCTGAACACCATCCTGGACTTTGCCGGTTCCGATCTGGAGCTTTGTTCCAGCTTCCGCCAGCATGTGCATTCCTACAAAGCCCTTCCTGACAAAAATTCTATGGAGGACGAATGCTGCAGCCTGCGCAGAAAACTGACAGAGGAATTTAACGCCTTGTACTCCCTGCTGTTTCAGCGCACCCTGGAGACTTCCTCCGTTCCCAAGGCCGTAAAAATGTTTTTAGCCTTCGGCTATGTGGACGAGGAGCTGGCCGGAGCCGAAAACTGCGCACTGCTTTACAGGCTGTCGGAAACGCGCACAGACCGCAGTGAATTCGGGGTATATACCTTTTACGACTGGCTGCTGGCAATTTTTCAGGGAAAAAAAGAGCCCAGCCGAAACGAATTTGACCAGGACTATTCGGACTACATACACAGGCAGAAGGCCAGCGGCAACATCACGGAAGCGGAATTTAAGGATCTGGAAAATAATTCCATGGGAAAGGTAAACTACGAGCTGCGCAATTTGTTCCCTCCGGTCAACAAAATGACCTTCGGGCGCATCGCCACTTTCTGCCCTATTTTCATCTCCGACAATGTGCTCAAGGATCTGAATGATTCCTACGTAACCCTCACCAAAGTCGGAAAAGCCTTTGAAGCCATCAAAAAAGTGGACTACAGCGCCTTCTACCGGGAAAGCCTGGACTATGATCATCTGGATATCATGGGAAAGGAGCCCATTCACCTGGAATTTCTTCCGGATATTATCCTGATGCCCAACGTGGGAATCCGCGGCGTAATGTGGCAGGAAATCGAGGGCAAATACCGCAACAGCAGCGGAAGAATGTTTTTCTCTATTTTCCATATGGAGGACTTTGTCACCTCCATGATCCGTCTCACAGGAGAATTCCGCTGGGAGCTGTGCAAGCGCATTCAGGGCGCCCGCTGGAATGATATCAGCGACCGTTCCCTTACCAGCGAATATTTTGACTATATTCAGTTTTACCGCAGAAACCACGAGCTGAGCAACGAGGCCAAGGAAAAGGTGCGCTCCAGTCTCCAGCGCGCCAAAAACAGTTTCAAGGAAATGTTCGTGCGGGATTATATCACATGGATTATT
>NZ_CEWDFQ010000439.1:0-2092 GCF_982438285.1 Acetatifactor sp.
GGACTGGGGCGGTGCGGTGAAAAGAGAGCCCTGGGAGCGTTTCCAGCTGGTTGGAGGCGAGCACAAGAAATACCTGGATCCTGCTGTGGCCAACGCTTTTGCCCTGGAGCATGCAAAGGGAATTTATGAGAACCAGAGAAAGGATCGGGAGGATATGCGTGTACTGAATTTGACACGTTCCGGTTATGCATCTGGTCAGAAGTATGCAGCTATGCTGTGGTCTGGAGATACCTGCGCGGACTGGAAGAATCTGAAGATCCAGATCGTAGAAGGTTTGAATATGGGACTGAGCGGTTATCCCTATTGGACCTTGGATATCGGAGCCTTTTTCACAGTTGCAGATAAGTGGCAGAACCGTGGATGCGGATGCAACACGGATCCGGAGCCCAAGTGGTTCTGGCAGGGAAAATATAATGAGGGTGTGAAAGATAAGGGATATTGTGAGCTTTATACACGCTGGCTTCAGATGGGAACATTTCTTCCTATGTTCCGGTCTCATGGTACAGATACGCCGAGAGAAATCTGGAATTTCGGGGAAAAGGGCACTATGTTCTATGATGCTATCGAGAAATTTATCAAGCTGAGATATCATTTTATGCCTTATATTTATTCGCTGGCAGGGGCGGTACATTTTGAGGATTATACCATTATGCGAAGCCTGTTGTTTGATTTCCCGGAGGACAGGGAGGCGCGAAAGGTGGAGAATGAGTTTATGTTTGGACCATCCCTGCTGATCTGTGCAGTTACGGAGCCTATGTATTATGGTCCGGAAAGTACCGTGCTTAACAGGGAAAAGACATGGGAGTGTTATCTGCCGGCTGGTACGATCTGGTACGATTACTGGACAAATGAGAAATATGAGGGCGGCCAGTATGTGAAGGTGGAGACACCTATTGACCGGATCCCGATTTTCGTGAAGGCGGGTGCGATCATTCCGGTGGCTGATGGGCTGGTTTATGCAGAGCAGGAGCCAGAGAAGCCGGTACAGATTATCGTTTATCCTGGGGCAGACGGAGAGTTTGTGCTGTATGAGGATGAAGGAAACAACTATAACTTTGAGAATGGGGCGTATGCGACGACCAGATTTCAGTGGAAAGATGCGGAAGGACAGCTGCTGAACAGGCGCAGAGAGGGCAGCTTCCCGGGAATGAGGGAAGCGGTTTATGAGACGGTGATTATAAAATAGGATACGAAGCGAAAGTGGAGAGAAGGAAAGATATATGGTTGTAGAGAGAAATAAGGCTGTATTTACTGAGGCTCCGACGGCTGTACCAGACGGAAATGTGGATGTTTCCGGGGGAGGACGATGGAAGATCTGGCAGAATGCGGGGACGAAGATTGATGCGCCGATTTTGGGAAATGGAGATTTGCTGGCGGCAGTGGCTGGGGATGGGAGGTATCCACAGTTCTGGTTTACTACCAATGACTTCTGGCAAATGGAAAGTGCGGCGAACTGGGAATTCTTTCATGATAACAGTTCTGCCAAATGTGATCCGGCGGTAAGCGGCGGAAGCCCCAGACCGGTAGGGCGTATGGTGTTTGATATTCCTGCTATGGAAGGTGCCCGGTGGTATACGGAGCAGGAGTTTGCCATGGGAGAAACGATAACAATATTGACAAATTCCGCCGGAGAGAAATGTTCTCTGAGAAGCTGGGTGGCTGCGGATGAGAACATTCTTGTGGTAGAGTTTGAGAGTGAGACAGATCTGGATGTGGAATTTGATTTTTATTTTCCGGACGAAACGGGAAAAGGCTGCGAAAAAGCTGTGGATGTCTGGGGAAGCGGCGAGTCGGAGAATGTCCAGAACGGAATGTTCGTAGGACTGGTGACGGGACGTCCGCTGCAGGTAAAGAAAACCGGCGGTGGGATTGTAAGTGGATACCGGCAGTTTTCAGATCATGTGGATATTCCAACTAAGGTTGGTTTTGCTGGGGGCTTTCTGAAGGAAACGAAAGTAATTGGCGGCGTTGAAAGTTTGGGTTCTTTAAAGAAAGAATCTATTATATCCACTGAGGAAAGTGGGAATAAATCAAATAAAGCGGTATTTACAGAACCTTCGGCGGGAAACGGTATTTTAAAGAATGTTGAGGC
>NZ_CEWDFQ010000440.1:0-2083 GCF_982438285.1 Acetatifactor sp.
GAGAAGATGTGATCAGAGTGGTTGAAGAGGAGGACGTGGAATTTATACGTCTTCAGTTTACGGATATGCTGGGAAATCTTAAGAATATTGCCGTCACGGCAAGCCAGCTGGACAGGGCCCTGGACAATCGATGTATGTTTGACGGTTCGGCCATTGACGGATTTGTGAAGGTGGAGGAATCGGATATGTATCTGCATCCCGATTTTACCACGCTGGAGATTTTTCCCTGGAGGCCCCAGCAGGGAAAGGTGGCACGGATGATCTGTGACGTGCACTATCCAAACGGAGAACCCTTCGAGGGAGATCCCCGGTACGTCTTAAAGCAGGCCATCTCAGAGGCCAGGGCGCTGGGATATGAGTTCCGAGTGGGGCCCGAATGCGAATTTTTCCTATTTAATACGGATGAAAATACACTGCCCACCACAGAGACCCACGAGCAGGCAGGTTATTTTGACATTGGCCCGCTGGATTTTGGAGAGAATGCCAGACGAGATATTGTGATGACACTGGAGGACATGGGGCTTGTGGTGGAGGCCTCTCACCACGAGATGGCCCCCGCCCAGCATGAGATTGATTTCCGGTATGATGAGGCTCTGGCCGCAGCAGACAATATTATGACCTTTAAGCTGGCGGTGAAAACCATTGCAAAACGCCATGGGCTTCACGCCACCTTTATGCCCAAGCCCAAGTACGGCGTCAACGGCTCCGGCATGCACATCAATATGTCCCTGCATCGGGGGGATGCCAATATTTTTGCGGATAAAACAGACCCCTTGGGACTGAGCAGAGAGGCCTATTGGTTTATGGGCGGCATTATGAAGCATATCAAGGGAATGGCAGCCATCACCAATCCTCTTGTGAATTCCTATAAGCGGCTGGTTCCGGGATATGAGGCTCCCGTCTATATTGCCTGGAGCGCCACCAATAGAAGCCCCCTGATCCGGATTCCTTCTGCAAAGGGAGAGGGTACCCGGATTGAGCTGAGAAGCCCGGATTCGGCGGCTAACCCTTATCTGACGCTGGCGGTGTGCCTGCGGGCGGGACTGGATGGCATTGTAAATAAAATCGAGCCGCCAAAGAGCGTGGACGGGAACATATTTGCCATGACAAAGCAGGAGAGAATCAGCCTTGGAATAGAACAGCTTCCCGGCACGCTGATCGAGGCAGTGGAGGAATTAAAGAAGGATACCTTTATTTGCAGCGTTCTTGGGCCTCATCTGGCCCAAAAATATGTGGAGGCCAAGGAGGCGGAATGGCACAAATACCGCTGTCATGTGTCTGAGTGGGAAATAGAGGAGTATCTGTACAGATATTAGTACCGCACCTCTTGCAGAAATTTTTGGAAGGTAAGGAGGTAGCGCGTGACCAATATCATAGTAGTACTGCCTAAGCTGGAGGATGCAAAGGGCCTTAAGAATATTCTTGTGCGAAACGGCTTTCAGGTGACTGGGGTATGCACTACGGGAGCACAGGCCATAAGCCAGGCGGACGGACTGCACGACGGTATTGTCATATGCAGCTACAAGATGATGGATATGGTTTATGACCAGCTGCACGAATGTCTGCCGGGCGGCTTTGAGATGCTGCTTTTGGCCTCTCAGAGGCTGGTGAATGAATGCTATGGCAATGACATTGTATGCCTGTCCATGCCCCTTAAGGTGAACGACCTGATTGACACTGTAAATATGATGACGGAGGGCATTGAGCGCCGCAGACGGCGGCTGAAGAAGCAGCCCAGGGTGAGGACTGCCCAACAGGAGGCTGTGATTAAGGAGGCCAAGGAGCTTTTGATGGCCCGCAACCACATGACAGAGGAGGAAGCCCACCGCTATCTGCAAAGGTGCAGTATGGACAGCGGCACAAATGTGGTGGAGACGGCCCAAATGGTGCTGTCTTTGATGGGAGGACCATAAAGGAAGCTTATCCTGGTAAAAGCTGACTGCGGAGGCAGAGAAAGGAAGGGGTTATGAAATTTACCAAAATGCAGGGATGCGGCAATGATTATATTTATGTGAACGGTTTTGCCGAGCATATTTTACAGGAAGAAAAACCCAAACTGGCAAGAAGGCTCAGCGACCGCCAC
>NZ_CEWDFQ010000441.1:0-2072 GCF_982438285.1 Acetatifactor sp.
GCCCAGGAGCTGGCTCAGGCATTGGAAGACGAGATGCTGCAGCAGAATGAAGAGCTGTCTGAGAACATTGAGGAAGCCGTATATGAGAGCAGCCTGTCTGATCAGGTGGAGGTGAGCTTTTCGTCCCAGTATGTCCAGCTGACCATGAAGGGCGCCCTTTTGTTTGACTCGGGCAGCGCTGAGCTGAAGGGGGAAGCGCTGGATGTTTTGGATAATGTAGGAGCGATTCTAGAAAGATACAGCGAAGGCACGATCGAAATAGAAGGACATACGGACAATGTACCTATAAGCAGTGCCAGATATGCCGATAATGAGGAGCTCAGCAGTGCCAGAGCCCTTTCTGTGTTCTACTATCTGGTGGAAAATACCTCCTTGGACCCGGCGAGGCTGAGGCATGCGGGAATGGGTGACAGAGAGCCTATTGCGGACAATTCCACCGAGGAGGGCAGAAGCAGGAACCGAAGGGTAGAGATACGAATTTACAATCCTGCCAGCTGAGAGATGAGAACGGCAGCTGTCTGGGTTTTAAATTAAAAAATGCGCAAAAATGCGCAGATGGGAGTAAAAATGAAGAAGAACATGCTGACGGTGCTGATTCTGGCACTACTGATTGTGAATGTTGTGTTGACCAGTGTGCTGATGGTCAGTGTCATGGGGACTAACCAAAAGACATCTGAGCTTGTGAATAACATAGCTACGGTAATGCGGCTGGAGCTGACGCAGCCGGGAGAATCGGGACAGGAGATTTCTCTGGAGGACACAGCGGTATACAATCTGACAACTATGACCATTCCTCTTGCAAGCGATCCTTCTGCCCAGGACGGCGGAGTGCAGAGATATATTCAGTTTGATGTGGCGCTGTCCATGAACATGAACAGCGATGGATACAAAACCTATGGCGAGACCATAGCGGATAGGGAGAGCCTTGTGAAGGATGCTATCTCCTCGGTGGTTTCGGCCCACACAGAGAGTGAGTGCAGGGCAGACCTGGAGGGACTGAAGGCAGAAATCCTGCAGGCGGTTCAAAATCTGTTCCAGTCTGATTTTATTTATCAGGTGGCAATCAGCGAAGTGAAGTTCGGAAGTTAGGCTAAGGAGGTGAGCTTTTGTGGGAGAGGTCCTTTCACAAAATGAGATAGATAATCTGCTTGCAGCCTTATCGGCCGGAGAGCTGGACGTAGATCAGATGCAGAGCAATGAAGAGAAGCATGTGAAGAATTATGATTTCAGCCGCCCCACGAAGTTTTCAAAGGAGCATCTGCGGACGCTGGAAATCATATTCGAGCATTACAGCCGGCTGGTTTCTACGAATCTTCCCGTCTACCTGCGGAAAAATGTTCAGGTGGCGGTGGCAAGCTCAGAGACAGTTACCTTCAGCGAGTTTACCAATGCTTTGTCCAATCCCGTTATTTTGGGAATCATTAACTTTGCCCCGCTGAATGGTACGGTTATTATAGACCTGGCAACAAACCTTGGTTATGCCATGCTCGACCGTATGCTGGGAGGCAGCGGTGTACCGTTGGAGAAAAGCAGGGAATTTTCAGAGATTGAGCTTACTATTTTACAGAAACTGATGATTATGTTTACCCAGCTTCTCAGGGAGCCCTGGAAAAATGTGATTGATGTAAATCCGGTTTTGAACCGGATGGAGACAAATCCACAGTTTGCCCAGGTGATCGCTCCCAATGATATGATAGCATTGATTACGCTTAACATGAAGATCGGGGATGTGGAGGGCTTTATGAATATATGCCTGCCGTTCTTCACCCTGGAAGACATCATGGATAAGCTGAATACAAAATACTGGTTTTCTACAATGCAGGAGAACCGGGATGAAAATTATGAAGGGTATATCGAATCGTTGATCCGGAGGGTGGATGTACCCATTAAGGCAGTGCTCGGAAAGAGCATAATTTCAGTGAATGATTTCCTGAACCTTCAGGTTGGAGACTGTATCCGCCTGGATTCAAAGATTGATAGCGATATGGATATTTATGTAGGAAATATCAGAAAGTTTACCGCATTGCCCGGAACCGATAAAGAATCTTATGCTGTCCGGATTACATCGGTAA
>NZ_CEWDFQ010000442.1:0-2069 GCF_982438285.1 Acetatifactor sp.
GGGTTCTGGCTCCCCAGCTGTCATCGCCGCCCACGCCCATCTGCGCAAGGGCAGCACGGATCACTGTATAATGCACCTGGGGCAGTTCATAAGGGTGCATGGCATTCTCCATCTCGTGAGGCGTATAGGGAAGGGCCGAAAAATGTATTCTGTCTCCTGCAAAGAGCAATCCTCTCCCCTTTGCGTCCGTAACCTTAGCGTAACGCACATCCGTTTTGCAGCCGCACTCCTGAGGCACCATATAACACGCCAGATTGTCTGAAACCCTGTTGCGGTACAGCCCCAGCTTTGCGCCTCTTTTTCTGTCCCAATAGGTTTCCTCCGGTCCGTTTCCATACCATTCCAGCCTGTCGTAATCGGCATCCATCTTAAGCATTACGCCAAATTCCGGCATATCCCCAAGCTCCTTTACCGGATCATAGGAAAGCGTCACCTGAATGGTTCCGTCTCCATACACACGATAGCGCAGCCTGCAGTCAGAAGCGGGTTTGGTGGGCATATAATAATGGTAATCCACCTCTATACAGCCGTCCTCTTCCTTTACCAGAGGATTTACCTCCTCCGGCCTTATCACATCGTCTGCCTGGGAATGGAAGGTCAGATACATGCTTGCCAGCTTCCACTGCCCCTTACGGTTCATCATGTCGTTTCCACAATCATTGTCGATAGGTGCCCGCCAGAAATTGGGCTTCGGAATGCTTTTGAGCAGCTCCCTTCCCCCATACCGATAGGATACAAGTCCCCCAAAGTTATAGGAAAACAGCGCAGAAAAGCTTTCTCCCTTTACTCCGAGATTCAGCTTGCCATATACCACCTCAAGCGGACGCTTCACAGCAATGGGTCTGTCGCAGATCAAGCCCTCCCCTCTGGCAAACACACCCTGTCCAAAGGCCACCTCATGTCCTGCCCTGGCCCACAGAGTGTCCTCCTTCAGCCGGAAGGAAACCGTCACTGTATACTCTCCGGCTTCCTCAGGCAGGCTCACCGGCAGACGAAAGCTGGCTGTGCCTCCGGGCTCCACGGATACATTTAAGTCTGTCTGGGAAAGGAGTCTTCCCTCTTTCTCCACAAAAACCACACAGGCAAAAGCATCCGTATTCACAAAAAGATTCTTGTTGCAGACAGTGACCGCATCCTCCGTCACCGTAACCCCAATATTCTGATAATCGTATTTTACCTCCTGCATTTTAGGGGAGGGCTTCCGGTCTCCTCCATAGACGATTCCGTTTCCGCTGAAATTAAAATCTGTGGGACGATCCCCAAAGTCGCCGCCATAGGCCTGAAACTCATTGCCATACCGATCCTTCCTGGTAAGGGACTGATCAATATAATCCCAGATAAAGCCTCCCTGATACAAGGGCTCCCTGTCTGTCAAATCCGTATATTTGTGCAAAGCGCCGCAGGAGTTGCCCATAGCGTGGGCATATTCGCAGCAGATAAAGGGCTTGCTCCGATCCCGCTTAAGCCACTCTTCAATCTTTTGTGCAGATGTGTACATCTGACTTTCCACATCGCTGGTATCGGGATAGCGTCTGTCATTGAATATTCCCTCGTAATGCACCACTCTTTCCGGGTCCTTTTCCCGGAAAAACTGTGCCATATCGTAAATATTTTTTCCGCCATAGGACTCATTTCCGCAGGACCAGATCAACACACAAGGGTGGTTTTTGTCTCTCTGATACAGGGAATTTGCCCGGTCCAAAACCATAGCGTTCCACTCCGGCTTATTCCCCGGCACCACAGAATCGATGTCCGCTATCTTTCTGGCCACCGGGTCCCAGGAGCCGTGGGATTCCAGATTACACTCATCCAGCACATAAATTCCCAGTCTGTCGCACAGCTCATACATTTGGGAATCATTGGGATAATGGCAGGTGCGGACTGCATTGATATTATTCTGCTTCATGGTCACCAGATCCTGCCAAAGCTCCTCCCGGTTCGGCACCCGTCCAGTCAGGGAGCTGAATTCGTGGCGGTTGACGCCCTTAAATACAATACGCTTTCCGTTCAGACGCATAATGGAATCCCCGATCTCAAAACGTCGAAATCCCACCGTCTGGGCCACAACC
>NZ_CEWDFQ010000443.1:0-2059 GCF_982438285.1 Acetatifactor sp.
GTGTTATAATAAGCTTCGTTGGTGAGCAAAGCTAACTGGCGAACCTGTTTTTAGGGGAATAGTACAGCGGTAGTGCGGCGGTCTCCAAAACCGTTAACGGGGGTTCGATTCCCTCTTCCCCTGCTGAAAAATCCTTGTGAAATCAAGGATTTTTTATTTTGGAAGAAAAAGGAGATAAAATGACACAGAAGGAACAGCTTGAAAAAGCATTGGAGACTTTGGAAAAATATGTGGGGACTTTGGCCGAGGCAGCGGGAGAATCTCCGGAGTATGCCAAAGAGCTTTGGAACAGAATCAGAAATTCCAGCGGAGTTTTACAAGAGCTTGCCTACTATCATGATTATGGAAAATTTCTCTGCAAGTATCAGGTAGAAGGCTATACGCTGGCGGATGTTTTGGTATGGCAGGTGGACCATTTTAAGGCATACATGGACAGGCCCCTGGAGATGAATCGGTATAGACGGGAACGGCTTTTCTTGACAGCCTTAGACATTCTGCTTCAGATGGAAGAAAATCCCGCTCCTTATATAGAGAAGATGAAAGGGGAGACGGGCACAGACTTTGTAGATAAATTTTAGGCTCTGGCCTAAAATTTATTTTTACACAATCAAAGCGCCCATAGGTTTCCCTATGGACGCTTCGATTGTGTAAAAGGGGAATTCTTCCGGAATTACACTACTAATTAGTAGGTCTTGATATCTCTATCAAGATGAGTTAAGTATAGCGCAAAAATTCTATTTTGTCTACCCCTAAAATTATAAAAAAAATATAAACTTTTGCGGATTTTGTATGGAATAAAATACAAGCATATGATTGAAACAGCTTGATTTTGTCCTTCGGGATATTGTAGAATAGCCGGGGGAATAGAATGATAAATAAATAACAAACAACGGATAAAGGAAACAGAGAGTATGGAAGCAAGAATGAATAAACCGGCAGAGGTGATTGAAAAAAATATGAAGGCTGGCGAAGAGAAGGCCAGGCTTCCTCTTGGAAGGATGATACTTCTTGGAGTGATGGCGGGAGCTTTTATCGCCATGGGCGGAGCCGCCAGCAGCACCGTCATGCACGGAATTGAGAATGTGGGATTGTCAAGGATGGCGGCCGGAGCTATTTTCCCGGTGGGGCTTATGATGATTGTCTTTGTGGGCGGAGAGCTTTTTACGGGTAACTGCCTGGTGGTATTGGATGTGATTGATAAAAGAGTTTCCTTAAAAAGAGCCATATGCTCTCTGGGGGTGGTATACTTCAGCAACCTGATAGGCGCTCTTATCATAGATGTTTTGGTATTTCTTTCGGGAAATCTGGATTATACAGAAGGGATGCTTGGGGCCTTTGCCATAAAGACAGCCCTTGCAAAAGTATCCATCACACCTGTGAAGGGAATTGCCTCCGGCATTCTCTGCAATATTTTCGTGTGCATTGCCATATTGATGGCCACAGCGGCAAAGGATATTACCGGAAAGGTGTGGGCTATTTTTTTCCCCATTATGGCGTTTGTGGCCGGGGGCTTTGAGCACTGTGTAGCCAATATGTTTTATATCCCCATAGGTATTCTGGCAGCGGGAAATGAAATGTATGCTGCCAGAGCGCTGGAGCTTTACGGGATTGCCGGGGAAGAGCTGCAGCGTCTGACAATTCTCAACAGCTTACATAATCTTCTGCCTGTAACCCTGGGGAATATGCTGGGAGGCATGTTTTTTGTGGGTGTGCCCTGTTATCTTGTATACAAGAAAAAGTGGGGTGCAGCCACAGTCAGATCTATTTAGAGACAGTGCCTTCAATAAACTGGCGCTCATGCACCAGGGTGTCGGGGACAGGGGAGCCGGCGTTTTGTATTTTTTTGATGAGCATGTCCACATGGTGCAGCCGCTGGGCCGTGGTGATGCGGTGGCGGTTCATAAGCTCTGAAAAGAACGGGTTCTGGCTCACTGTTTTCATAAGATCTGCTGGGAAGGGACAGTAGGTAAACAATATCCTTCTTGCAATCTTGTTGAGGCGGGGGGAGCCCCGGCCCCCGGAAAAAAACCACTTGGTATAATCCCGCCCCAACATTTTC
>NZ_CEWDFQ010000444.1:0-2059 GCF_982438285.1 Acetatifactor sp.
CTTCTGCACCCTGTTTGCAATGAGCTTTACCTTGGTCTCCTCCTCGTTGAATTTAGGATGACGGTACAGCGCCTTTAAAAGAGAATAGGAATCTGTAATGGAGGTTGGCTCCGGCGTGGTTACCAGAAGAATTTCCCCGCTGGCCACCAAAAATTCCAGCACCGCATCTGCAATGCCGGCTCCTGTGTCCACTATGATAATATCCGCAATGGCATCCAACTGGGCAAGATTTTGAATAATATAGCTTAGCTGCTCCCTGTTTAGGTTTGCCATCCCGGAAATTCCGGAGCCGCCGGAAATAAAACCCACATTCATAGGCCCCCAGGTAATAATTTCCTGAATGCTTTTTCCCTGATAAATCAAATCGTATAGATTATGTTTTGGAACCGCCCCGAACATAATCTCAATATTCGCCAGCCCGAAATCTGCATCCAATATAACGACCCGTTTTCCCTGCCTGCGAAACTGAATGGCAAGATTGATGGAGGTGTTGGATTTTCCTACCCCGCCCTTTCCGCTGGTAACGGTAATGACACGCGCCAAGGGTCTTGTCTGTCTGCTTGCTTTCATGATTCTCAACTGTTCTGCCTGATCCATATCCACACTCCTTTATCCGCGTTTCCCTCCCAGCAGGGATTTTACAGTCTTTTGCGGATTAAACTGCTCAATGTCGTCCGGTACATTCTGACCGCAGGTTACAAAAGCGATGGGGGCATCCGTATACAGCTTCAAATTCATCAGATTTCCAAACGCAGCCGTCTCATCCAGCTTGGTAAAAATCAGCTGATATTTTGTTATCGTCTTATAGCTTTCTGCAATACGCAGCAGATCACTGTATTTGGTGGTGGCGCTGAGCACAAGAAACGCCTGATACTCCGCCATCTCCTCCACGGCCTTAAGCAGGCCGCTGGTTTTTTCCAGCTGCTCCTCATTCTGGTGGGAATGCCCCGCCGTGTCCACAAAAATGTAATCAAAGCTTTCAAAATCTGAAATCGCTTTCTGCAGCTCTTCTTTGGTATAGATTACCTGGAAGGGAACCTCCAGTATATTGGCATGGGTTCTAAGCTGCTCCGCAGCGGCTATCCGGTAAGTATCAGCGGTCAAAAGGGCAATGTTTTTCTTCTCCCCTACAGAATAGCTGCTTGCTATTTTTGCGATAGTCGTGGTCTTGCCCACGCCGGTAGGCCCAAGAAACAGCACTACCTTCGGTCCTTTTGCAGCGGGCTTGATTCCCTCCGCCCTTCCGAATTTTAAAATCATTTTCTGATATACGTTTGTAAGAATATAATCAATGGGAGTGTTGGGCTTTCTGGTTTTATCTATGTCCTCCAGAATCTGGTTGGCGTATCTTTCATCCACCTCATTGTCCAGCATGGTATTGTACAAAAGACGGATAAATTTCTCCTGCTCCTTATTTTCTTCCTTGTCTCCCTGTTTGTCGCTGCCTTCCTGCTTCGGTATCTGTTCCTCCTCTTCCTCTCTGGCTTGATTTTTCTCTGTCTCAGATTTCTTAAGCTGGGTCACCAGAAGATTCTGGAGGCTTTCCAGCTTCTTTTCAATGTCCTTTGAGCTTCCCTCAAGCCCGGTATCCATATCGGAGGCTTTTTCCGAAAGAAGCGTCGCCTTGGGCTGATTTGCCGAGGCCCTGGCTGTCTCTCTGCGCACAGGCGTATAGGCGTCCTGCTCCTCCTCCAAAGCCGCCGTCACCTCCACCTGCTTTGATTGGAACAGTCTCCGCCATCCGCTGGGCTTTACATCCCTCACATTCATGATAACGGCGCTTCCGCCAAGCTCCTTCTTGGCAGCCTCCGCCGCTTCTTCTTCGGTTTTCCCTACATATTTTTTTATAATCATTACGCTGTCACCATCCCTACCGACTGTAATTCTACATTAGACTCCACCTCATTGTAAGAGACCACCACTAAGTCCTTAAAATAATCCTCCGTCAGTCTCTTAAAATACATACGCACAATGGGGGATGTGATGATAATGGGCGTCTTGCCCAGATTTTCCAGCTTGCGGATTTCTTTCCCCACCGAATCTATGATAGCCTTGGAGC
>NZ_CEWDFQ010000445.1:0-2059 GCF_982438285.1 Acetatifactor sp.
CAAATGACATGGAGGTATATGCCACAAAACTGTCTCACGAAAAATTTGAAAATCCAAATGCAAAAATTTATGACTTGGATATTATGGATAAGGATGCTGTTACATCATTGCTTTTTGAGATACGGCCTGATTATATTTTCCACCTTGCGGCTCAGAGTTCGGTAGGACTGGCCTGGAAAAATCCGGGATTGACGGTAGATGTCAACATTAAAGGAAGCATTAATGTGATGGAAGCTGTGAGAGAGCTTTTTTATAAACCGAGAGTTTTGCTTATCGGTTCGGGAGAGGAATACGGTCATATCCGCTCTGGAGAAACCCCCATTTCAGAGGAAAATGCGTTGAGGCCTGGCAATATATATGCAGCTACAAAGGTGTGCCAGAATATGATAGCCAATATTTATGCGAAAGCGTATGACCTGGATCTTATGTTAGTAAGGGCGTTTAATCATATTGGACCGGGACAGGCGCCTATGTTCGTGGTTTCCGATTTTTGCAAACAAGTGGCAGAAATTGAAAAGGGCTTGAGGGAACCTGTAATGCTGGTTGGAAATCTTGGGGCAAGACGAGATTTTACAGATGTCAGAGATGTGGTAAGAGCATATGTAAAGTTGATACAGCAAGGGATTCCGGGAGAAACATATAATGTTGGAAGTGGAGAGGCAAGGGAAATCCGTGAAATTTTGAATTTAATTGTCTCTATGTCAGATGCTGAAATAACAGTGGAAATTGATCCGAATAAGATCCGGCCAGTGGACGTGCCTGTTATTGAGGCGGATATTACCAAATTGAATCAATTGACGGGCTGGCGTCCTCGGATTCCAATTGAGCAGACGATTCAGGAAACATTGGATTATTGGAGGAACCATATATAGGAGGACAGTATGGTTAAGAAAGAAGGCTTATTTTCTAATAACAATATGACGATATCAGAACGTTATTTGCATACGCCAGGGAGCTTTGCCAGGCAAAATTTGCTTTATGTGCAGGAGGTTGGAAGATTGCAGAGCTTGCAGCCCCATAGATGTGTAAGAGAGAATTTGGAATCCTATTTATTTGTGATGGTGCTAGAAGGAAAAGGAAGTCTGGATATCAAAGGGAAGCACTATGAGATTGCGGAAGGCAGTTGTGCACTAATTGATTGTATAGAACATTATGAACATATCAGTGACGAAAAGGAAGCCTGGAAGCTGGCATGGGTTCATTTTAATGGTCATTCCGGCAAGGGGTATTATGATCTCTTTAAGGAATACAATAATTGTGAAAACGTATTTACAATAGATAATGTGAAAAAATGGGACGAGATGATAGGCGAGCTGATGAACAGGCAGAAGGAGCGTAATCTATTGGCTGAGCTTTCCAGTGGAGAAATTCTGCTTCGATTACTAAACTGTATTATTGAAAAAGTATCTAATTCCGGTGTATTAGAAAAGGAAAATGAAAAGCAATTAGCAAATGAGATACGCGAAAAGTTAAATGACCAATATGCAGACGCAAATATTATGCAAAATTTGGAGACGGTTTTTAGAGAGGATGTAAAAGAACTTGGAGAAATTTTTTACCGTCATTTTGGAATTTCCATAGAAGAATATATTAGCAATCGTCGGTTTAATGCAGCGAAAGAATTGCTTCGGTTCAGCATAAAACCCATTGAAACAGTAGCATTAGAATCAGGAATTGGAGATATTATTATGCTGCAGCAAATGTTCAGAGAAAATGAGGGAATGACAGCAGAAGAATACCGCGCAAAGTGGGCTCAGTGGATTAGATAATATGAAATCATAAAATATACATCTTGCTTTTGCAATGTGGATTTACATGTTATTAACCTTAAAAACAAAAGGCTGTACGGGAAATGCATTTCCTGCAATTGCGTGAGCAGATGCAGGTCTCCCTCCCCATATAGTCAGTCTAAGGGAATGAAATTTTTTGTAAACAGATATCAGTGACAGGCCTCTATGATAAAATCTAAATCATAGGAGGCCTATTTTTTTGAAAGAAAAATATAAAAAGCCTCAACGAAACGCCGTTTGGAATACTCATCAATGGCTGTGTACTGGAT
>NZ_CEWDFQ010000446.1:0-2057 GCF_982438285.1 Acetatifactor sp.
CAAAAAAAAAAAATTATTATATAATAATTTTGAAAATAAGTTGATAAAAACAATTTGAGAATAAGAAATTATTCTATACAAAACTGCAGAAAAATATTTGATTAGAAGGGAATTTTTTGAATAGAAATTGAAACAGGAGGGGATTTTATGAGAGCCAAAATTGTGGAAAAGGCGGATGCTCCGTCTCAGAAACCGAAAAATGTATATCGTTTCCTATTGCTTGTTGTGGGCGAAGCATTGTTGTTTCTCTTTTTATTCCTGGCTGGATATCTGATGGACAACCATTTGGATGCAGGCTTCTGGTTTTCTGAACCGGTGAGCGCCTCAGCTGTATATGGAACGGCTTTGCTGATGCTGTTGATTTCGGGACTTTTGCCTGATTTTCTTCGTTCCTTTGTATACAGCCTGAAGAACCAGGAGCAGATAACAAAAATGCAGATAGAGAGGTCGCTGCTGTCTGTTAAGCTGGCCATGGCGGCGGCTGTGGCGGCAGAGCTGTTTGTGCTTGTTTTTTCATTTGTCTCCATGACGTCGGGGCTTTTTGCTTTCACCGGAGAACTGGAGGAAGTGCTGCCTGCGAGTCTGGCGGCGCTTGGAGGAATGGCTGTTCACGGCGTTTTGGCGGTTATCATTCTGCTTCCCGTGTATGCAAGGCTTAAGGTACGGCTGCTCTCTATGCAGTGATTTTGTAAATGAAGGATGTAAGACTAATGAGGGCAGAGCTGCGATAAAAAAACAGCTCTGTCCCTTTTATATATAATAATAGAAGAAAGTTTCATTAAAAATCTCTGAAAAAACTTGCAAGCGCCCTGAATTTAGTGTATAGTGGTTCACGATTGTTGAGAGAATCAGATATATATAATAGAAGAAACACAGTTAATACATGGAGTAAGGGGACGGCGACATGGCAAAGTATTTAGTGATCGTGGAATCACCGGCAAAGGTGAAGACAATCAAAAAATTTCTGGGAGCAAACTATGAGGTGGCGGCCAGCAACGGACATGTGAGGGATCTTCCCAAAAGCCAGCTGGGGATTGATGTGGAGCATGATTATGAGCCTAAGTATATCACGATCCGGGGAAAGGGGGACATTCTTGCCAATCTCCGCAAGGAGGTAAAGAAGGCGGAAAAAATTTATCTGGCAACCGACCCCGACAGAGAGGGCGAGGCCATCTCCTGGCATTTGATGGCAGCCCTGAAGCTGGAAGGGAAGAAGGTGTACCGCATTACCTTTAACGAGATCACCAAGAATGCGGTGAAGGAGTCCTTGAAAAATGCAAGAGAGATCAATATGAATCTGGTGGACGCCCAGCAGGCCCGCCGGGTGTTGGACAGAATGGTGGGCTACCGCATTTCCCCGCTGCTTTGGGCTAAGATTAAAAGGGGCTTAAGCGCCGGAAGAGTGCAGTCTGTGGCGCTTCGCTTGATCTGCGACAGAGAGGAAGAGATCAATGCGTTTATTCCGGAGGAATACTGGTCCCTGGATGTAAATTTAAAGGTAAAGGGTGAAAAGAAGCCCATTACAGCAAAATATTTTGGCACCGAAGAAGGCAGACAGTCCATTACCAGCAAGGAACAGGCGGATGCTGTTATGGCATCCCTGGAGGGAGCCCAGTATCGGGTCGCAGAAGTGAAAAAGGGTGAGCGCATGAAGAAGGCCCCTCTGCCCTTTACCACCTCCACACTGCAGCAGGAAGCCAGCAAGGTGTTAAATTTTTCTACCCAGAAAACCATGCGTCTCGCCCAGCAGCTCTACGAGGGCGTGGATATCAAGGGAGAGGGCACTGTGGGTCTGATTACCTATCTGCGTACGGATTCCACCCGTGTGTCTGAGGAAGCGGAGATTCAGGCGGCAGACTTTATAAAATCCCGTTATGGAGAGGAATATCAGTCTGAAAAAAGCGCAGAAAAAAAGACAGGACAGAAGATTCAGGATGCGCACGAAGCCATCCGTCCTACGGATATCAACAGACTTCCTGCGCTTGTAAAGGATGAGCTGCCCAGGGATTTGTTCCGGCTTTATCAGCTGATTTGGAAGCGCTTTACAGCCAGCAGGA
>NZ_CEWDFQ010000447.1:0-2041 GCF_982438285.1 Acetatifactor sp.
TAAGCTTATTTATAAAAATAACAAAATGAAATATTAATAGACGAATATTTGATAATATATTATAATAAATATAGAACATTTGCTATTATATTTTTTAATACTATTTTTATGGAGATTATGTTGAGGTCAAAAGAGTTTTCAGTCACAAATCCTCAGAATTGTTTGTCATCTGCAGGAGCAACTTGACTCTGAAGCCGCAAACAATTCTGAGAATTTGTGACAGGGAGACCTTTTGACCCTGACATCATGGAGAACAAGATGAAGAAAAATTTATTTTTGACACTATTTTTCTTTCTTTTTTTTCTTTGCTCATGCGGTACTGAAAAAGAGGAAATGCAGGCTGTTCTTTCGTTGAACAATGAAGAGATTCCACTGGGGACGCTTTATAAGGTTGATGCGGCAGAGCCTTCTTTGTGCGATGAATTTTCCTATGACGGCGATTCTTACGTGGGAAGAAACTTTGATGATATGGAAACGCTGGAATCGGAAACAGGAATCCAGTTTTTAAAGCTGCCAGAAGAATATCAGACAACGGAAATCCTTTATAGCTTAAAGGAGGGAGATGCAGGAAGGGTTTCTGTAGCCTATGTGAAAGAGGATGGATTTGGAATCTATGTGCATATGATGTACGCAAGTGATTATGTTGCGGATTATACGGTAGAGGAAATGGAGGATTTTCCCCTTCAGTACCTTAATCAGGAGCAGAATTATGAATATGTCTTATATGAACAATATACAAGTGAAAGTCTGGACGCGCTGGTTACGGTAATACAAAATAAAATAACCTCCGAGAATACAGAAACTGGAGATATCAGTGAAATAGAAAACTACATGGCTTATTTTGTAAAAGATGATATCTGTTATTGTATTTCAGACAGTGATAAGGTATCGGATTTAAAGGAAACCATTGAAAAATTGTCCTATACTGCAAGACAGGCCCGGGCAGAACTTAATCTGGAGGACGCTTCTCTTTTATCCTTTGAAGAAAAATATAATACTCAGATCAGAGTCTATGATACAAAGACGGATTCTGATGAGCTTGTTTACCAATACCATGAGGATGGTTGTGTGGATATTTCAAATATAATATTTGATGGAACCTATTTAATCTGGGAAGAGGTCAAAGATGACAGAACTGTTTATATGCTGGATTCCGCTACACAGACACAGCCCAAAAAGCTTGATTTAGAATCTCAAGCCGTAAATCCCTTTACCTTATGCGGCAATTATGATATTTCATTAGAAAAGGGTGACGGTACGTCCTCCATCACCATACAAAACACAGATAACCATGAAAAAAGAACTCTTTCTGTGAAAGGCGCCGTGCACAGACCTGTTGCCAATGAATATCTCTGCATTTGGACAGAGGAATCTGGAGATGCTGATATTTTGTATGTATATAATTTTAATGAGGGAAAACTCTCTCAAATAGAATTTTCCCCCGGCCGTCTCTTTTCTTACGCTCTCCTGGATCATTATGTAATAGCAAACCAAAGAAGGGAATCCTCTTATGGAAAGGAAGGAATTTATTGCTTTGATCTGGAAGGAATGACCTATGAACAATTATTTTCCTCTGAGGATGATGTGTATACCTTTCTTTTTACATTCCAGGGAGTTGATCATTCTGTATATTTTGAACTTGCAGATCAGACGGACAAAAATAAAATTGCCATCCTTAGCGTAAAATAAACATTACACAATAACGCACACATCCACCCATTCTGCGCCGGGACAGGATTTCTCCAGCTCCTCTATGGTAAGCCTGACGCAGCTGCTTGGGCTTCCCGCCGCAGGAAGGGCCATGGGATAACGCTTTAGGGATTCATCCAGATAGACCTTTACCCTGCCCTCCGGATTGGCGTAGGGACAGACGCCCCCTATGCCATGTCCCGTATATTCCATTACTTCATCGGGAGTCAGCATTTTTGCCTTGGCACCGAATTTTGCTTTGTACTTGTGATTGTCAACCTTGGTATCCCCGCTGGTGACGATCAAAATTCCATGATCCTGCACCTTAAAGGAAAGGGTCTTTGCAATCATG
>NZ_CEWDFQ010000448.1:0-2025 GCF_982438285.1 Acetatifactor sp.
CTTTTACATCAATAACTATTCACTTTTCACACTTATCCGGAATAGCAGGTATGGAATCTCGGATTACAATTGAGGATATATTTTGTCATCTGCATCGCTAAAAACCATGTTTTCCTCTTGTGCCAGGATTTTTTAATTATTCGTCCTCTTTTTTGATCTCTCCAACGAAGATTTTCTGTACAAAAATAGGGCCATTCAGAGCTCCCACAGAGGCTTTTATGCCATGACGCACAAACCTCTGTTATTCTCCTGCCCTATCTGCTTAAAATATACACTTTGTTGGTGTGTATCTCCATGTCTCACCTACATTTCTATCGCAATAAAGAAATCTTCATATATTCCTACTGGTATCGGCATATTAAAAGCATATTCGTCTGTAGACTCATTTTCAAAATTATATACCGTCACGCGTTCTTTGTCTGGGTCTACTATCCAGTATTCTTTTACGCCAGCAGTACGATACTTAAACAGCTTTGTAAAGTAGTCTATTCGTCTGCTGCTTTGGGAAACAATTTCTATAATCCAATCTGGCGCGCCGTTACAGCCTCTTTCATCCAGTTTGTCCGGATCGCAGACAACAGATATATCGGGCTCAACATAATTTTTATCGTCCTGATTAAGAAAGACAGCAAATGGAGCTGCAAATACTTCACATCTTCCCCGTCTGCTTCCTATATAGTTGTTTATTTTGGTATGAAGCATCCCCGAAATTCTTTGATGCCTCGTATTTGGTGGAGCCATATAATATATCTGGCCATCAATTATTTCTGCTCTTTCCCCGTCAGGCAGTGTATATATGTCATTAATTGTATATACTTTTTCTTGTGGCAATGGCATTTTTACAACCTCCTTGTTTTGATAGATGTATTATATCAAAATTATAGGCAGTTTGCTACACTCTATTATATCCATTTCTTCAGTTGTCAAGGTGCATCCCCTGAATAGATATTCCCCCATTCAGTTTTTGCACCTTCCTCCAGGCCGGGTACCCCGTCCATGCTGATAAACAGGATATCTTCCACTCCCTTGCCTTAATCTCATCAAATATCTGCATCCAGTAATGCTTCCCTTCTGACTCTCCAATCCAGACGCCAAGTATGTCCTTGACTCCATTCACATCATATCCGAGTATTACATACACGGCACAGCTTTTCGTTTCCATTTCTTTGCGGATGGAGACATACAGACAATCAACAAACAGAAACGTATAGAATTTCTCAAGGGGGCGGCTCTGCAATGCCATGCTGGCTCATTCCCTTTGCATACATGGACAAAACCCTGTCTTCAAAGCCGCAGAACATTGAGCGGTGGTTCCGCAATTTTAAATATGAAGAATATTATCTGACACAATACAATAATATCAAAGAAACAAGAGCGGCAATTGAACGTTATATCCACAGTTACAGCTTCGAGCGATGCCATTCAGCTCTTGATTATAAGACACCAGCGGAATACTGTTATCCGGCAATGTTTCTTAAATCTTGGATTAATGATTTGCAGCGGAAATAATCTGTAAATTCACCATTTACATCACAGGATACTTGTCCAAAATCTTGTTTCAATACTCACCACGCAGCAGGAAATCTGCTAAATGCACGATTTTTACACCATTGATATTTCCTGCAGCGAGTTCGTCCAGCGTTACCACATATTTAGGGTAGTGGTCTTTAATTTCAAGGAGATTGGCAACCTCCCGATATAGACCTCATTGCCTCTCCGCCGCAGTTCAAAATACACAATGTTCTCCAGCATAGCGGCAATCGACTTTGGATGAAAGCCCATGATACAGTATTTCAGGGAAGCGTCCGCCAAATAGAATTTTTCCTGCGTTTTCAGCACGGATTTTCCCTGTAAGTCATATCGCTGGCAGCGATAGATCACAAACGCCTTTTCCAGCCAGTTCAGATAGTTATAAACTGCTTCGACGGATAGGGAACGTCCCTCGCTTTTGAGAAACTTCGCAATGGCATTGGCTGAAAAGGTCTTGCCTACATTTTCCACGATATACTTTACAACACGGTTGAA
>NZ_CEWDFQ010000449.1:0-2023 GCF_982438285.1 Acetatifactor sp.
TGCGGAAAGCATTATGCCCGCCGGACAGGAAAGAAGGGAAAAAACCATGGGAAAAGGATATTTTGTTGGCATTGACAGCGGCTCCACCAGTACCGATGTGGTGATTTTGAATCGAGAGAAAGAAATCATTTCCGGCATTATCCTTCCAACGGGAGCCGGTGCGGCCATGGGAGCGGAGCGCGCCATGGAGGAAGCCTTAAAGGAGGCTGGCCTGCAGCGGGAGGATATTGACGCTGTGGTGACCACCGGCTACGGCCGCAGCGCTATTGCCCAGGGAGATAAAAGCATTACGGAAATCACCTGTCATGCTAGAGGAGCCCATTATCTGGACCCGGAGGTGCGCACGGTTGTGGATATCGGGGGACAGGACAGCAAGGTGATACGTCTGGATGAAAACGGGTCAGTGGTAAACTTCGTAATGAATGATAAATGCGCGGCAGGCACAGGCCGTTTCCTTGAGATGATGGCCCGCACTATGGAGATGAGCCTGGATGAAATGAGCCAGACAGGCCTGGAGTATAAGGAAGACATTA
This sequence comes from Acetatifactor sp., assembly GCF_982438285.1. Taxonomy (NCBI): domain Bacteria; kingdom Bacillati; phylum Bacillota; class Clostridia; order Lachnospirales; family Lachnospiraceae; genus Acetatifactor; species Acetatifactor sp. Next base: position 534 of record NZ_CEWDFQ010000449.1, read on the forward strand.
CGATTTCCAGTATGTGCACGGTCTTTGCGGAATCGGAGGTCGTGTCCCTGATTGCCCAGAACAAGGGAAGAGACGATATCGTGCATGGCCTCAATAAAGCGGTGGCGTCCAAAACAGCGGCCCTTGCCAAGCGTGTGGGGGGCGAGGAGAAATACATGATGACCGGCGGGGTTTCCAAAAACAAAGGGCTTGTTCATACGCTGGAAGAAAAGCTTGGCACAACACTGGTTGTAAGCGATAAGGCGCAGCTGTGCGGAGCTCTTGGAGCCGCATTGTTTGCAGCGGATATGGCGGACTAGCGCAGGAGGGATATTCTATCCCTCCTGCAGTCCTATGCACCTGAGGCTGCGTGGTACAATGAACCGAAAGGCGGTTTTAGCTATGAAAGAAAAATTCGGCGCGCCAAAGGAAATACAGATCCGCGGCGCAAGAGTACATAATCTGAAAAATATTGATGTGAATGTGCCGTTAAATCAAATTGTAGGCATTTCCGGCGTGTCAGGCTCCGGCAAATCCTCCTTGGCCCTGGGCGTACTGTACGCCGAGGGCAAGGGGCGGTATCTGGAGGCCTTGTCCACCTACACCAGAAGGCGCATGACCCAGGCTGCAAAGGCGGATGCAGATCAGGTGCTGTATGTTCCGGCGGCCCTGGCCCTGCACCAGCGGCCCGGCGTTCCCGGCATCCGCAGCACCTTCGGCACGGGGACAGAGCTTTTAAACAATCTAAGGCTGATGTTTTCCAGGCTGGCCAGCCATCGCTGCCCTAACGGCCACTATGTGGAGCCTACGCTGGCAGTGGCGGCGGAGCAGGAGCTGATTTGCCCGGAGTGCGGCGCGGCCTTTTATGCCCCGGGGGCGGAGGAGCTGGCCTTTAACAGCCAGGGAGCCTGCCGCACCTGTGGGGGAACAGGCATTGTGCGCACTGTGGACAGGGATTCCCTTGTGCCCGACGAATCCCTCACCATTGACGAAGGCGCTGTGGCGCCGTGGAATTCGCTCATGTGGTCGTTAATGACTGACGTCTGCAGGGAGATGGGAGTGCGCACGGACGTGCCCTTCCGGGATTTGACAGATCAGGAAAAGGATATGGTCTATAACGGGCCCGCGGAAAAAAAGCATATTCTGTATCATTCCAAAAACAGCAATCAGGCCGGAGAGCTTGATTTTACTTATTACAATGCAGTTTATACCGTGGAAAACGCCCTGGCCAAGGTCAAGGATGAAAAGGGCATGAAGCGGGTGGAAAAGTTTTTGAAGGAGGATGTGTGTCCGGACTGCGGCGGCACGCGCCTATCCCAGGCGGCAAGAGCGCCAAGGCTACGGGGAATCGGACTGGATGAGGCCTGTAAAATGTCCTTAAGCCAGCTGATAGGGTGGGTGGAGGAAGTGCCTGCTTCCCTTTCGGAAGAAATGCGCCCTATGGCAAAGAGCATTTGCCAGTCCTTTGCAGTGGTGGCCAGGCGGCTTATGGAGCTTGGCCTTGGCTATCT
>NZ_CEWDFQ010000450.1:0-2022 GCF_982438285.1 Acetatifactor sp.
CTCCGGACAGATTGGGCTCGCTGTCCTTTAAAAGCTTCGCATTTCTGGCATAATCATTAAAGGTTTTCGTAAGTGCATTCCTGAAACCCTGAAGATGGGTTCCGCCCTCCGGCGTATTGATGTTGTTAACAAAGCTGAATACGCTTTCATTGTAGGAATCATTGTGCTGGAAGGAAACCTCCACATACACGTTATTTTTTTCACCCTCAAAATAAAGGATATTGTCGTAAATAGGGGTTTTGCTTTTATTCAGGTAAGCCACAAATTCCTTGATGCCGCCCTCATAATGAAATTCCACTACTCTTTGCTTTTTTACAGGCTGCGCTCTTTCCAAAAGCTGGGAAATCTGCTTTTTTTCCTGCTCCTTTTCCGTACTCAGATCAGGACTTTTCTCCGTGTTCTCCTTACCCTCTTCTGTTAAATTCTCTTCCCTTGGTTCCTCCGTTACCCTGTTATCACGCAAAATGATATGAAGGCCTTTTGTCAAAAACGCCATTTCCCGCAGACGGCTCTTTAAGACGTCAAAATCAAAGACTGTGGTTTCCGTAAAAATCGTCTCATCAGGCAGAAAGGTAACCTTAGTTCCCGTCTGTTCCTCCGGACAGGTCCCGATTTCTTTTAAAGGAAAACAGACGTTTCCCTTTTCGTAGCGCTGCTTATATACTTTTCCATCCTGACAGATTTCCACCTCAAGCCAATTTGACAGGGCATTTACCACAGAGGCTCCAACGCCATGCAGTCCGCCGGAAACCTTATATCCCCCGCCGCCGAATTTTCCTCCTGCATGCAGAATGGTAAATACTACCTCAACAGCAGGAATACCAGCCTTATGATTGATTCCCACAGGAATTCCACGTCCATTGTCCGTAACAGTGATGGAATTATCCTCATTGATGGTCACATCAATGGTGTCACAAAAGCCCGCCAGAGCTTCATCCACAGCATTATCTACAATCTCATATACCAGGTGATGAAGCCCTCTGCTGGAGGTTGTCCCAATATACATACCGGGCCTTTTTCTCACGGCCTCCAGACCCTCTAAAATCTGTATCTGGTCTGCTCCATATTCCCCTTCTGTTGTCGTATCCTTCATGAATTCTTCGCTCATGACTCTCCTCATTTCTGCGCTGTCTTTCGTCACTGATTGCTCATACACACAACGCTGCCTTCCGCCACTTTAAAAACGCGGTCAATCTCAAATCTGTTATTGATAAATTCTTCAAGACCCGTACAGGTAATAATCGTCTGAATCTCTCCGATGCTGTTTAAAAGATAATTCTGCCTGCTGCTGTCAAGCTCAGACAATACATCGTCCAGCAAAAGCACCGGCGTATCCTTTGTCATCTTTTTTACAAGCTCTATCTCAGAAAGCTTTAAGGACAGCGCCGCTGTTCTCTGCTGCCCCTGGGAACCATATTTTCTGATATCCACCTTTCCTGCAAGGAAGGAAAAATCATCCCTGTGGGGACCCACAGAGGTCATTTTTGCCCTGATATCTCTTTCCTGGCTTAATTGAAGCTTTTTTTCAAAGTCCTCGATTTCCGTATCAGGCTCATACTCTATGAAAAGCTCCTCCCTGCCGCCGGAAAGCTTCTTATGTATTTCGTAGATAATCTCATTGAGCTGCTCAACAAATAACCTCCGGCGCTCGATGATCTTGCTGCCAAAGGACACAAGCTGCATATCCCAGATATGCAGTGTATCCTTCAACTGGGGATTTAAATACATATCCTTCAGCAGCTTATTCCGTTGATTCACTATTTTATTATAATGGTTGAGATTATACAGATAAAAGCCATCCAGCTGGCACAGCTCCATGTCCATGAATCTTCTTCTCTCAGAGGGACCATTTTTGATAATTCCCAAATCCTCCGGAGAAAAGAAAACCACATTGCAAAGACCTAACAGATCTGCAGCCCTTTTTATCTTCTGGCCGTCAATGGCAATTCCCTTGGATTTATTTTTTCTAAGGTGCATGTCCACTCTGGTTTCTATGCCTTCTTTTTCCACATAGGTTCTGAT
>NZ_CEWDFQ010000451.1:0-2006 GCF_982438285.1 Acetatifactor sp.
GCTCTTCTGCATCCGCCTTTTCTCTTTCCAGCTTTTCCAGCAATCCGTCCCTCACCGAAGCCTCAAACTCCGTAAACATATTTCCAGTTTGCTGCAGCACATGCCGGCGGACTTCCTCCTTGCGCTTTTCCTGGTTTTCCTTTTTCATGCGCTCCCATTCCGCAAGGACGTCCTCAATGTTCATCTGGCCCGTTATCTGCTTTTCCACCTGCTCGCTTTCGGGCAGCACAAAGCTGATCTGTCCGTCCGTCTCCTGGGAAAGCACCTCCGCCATTTCTTTGGGCGGCTCCGCCTGCATAACCTGCTGTACAGGTTCTCTTTCTGAGCGCATCTGCTCCATCACCATCTGACCAGTGACGTCCGGCTCCCCATCTGCAGGCTGCTCCTGCTCAGATGCCGTGACTGTATTCTGCTCAGCCGCTATGACGGTCTTGAATGAAGCTGCAGGCTCAGACTCCGGCTCTGTCTGCGCCTGCGCCTGGTTTTCCAAGTCTGCAATTTCCCCGGTTTCTCCGAAAAACACTTCCGAGGATTCCATCTGCTCTTCCTCTGGCTCCAAGGCAGCCTCCGCCTGTATGTGGGCCCGCTCTTCCCCCAGCACCTCTCTTAGGCCGGCTGCCAGCTCCTCCTGCAGATTGATCGTGTTATACTGTCCCACATCCATGGTCTTTACATGGATGTCCATATCCTCCGGCCGCCTGGCTTCTTCCTGAACCTCTTGGTTCTGAACCTCTTGGTTCTGAACCTCTTGGTTCTGACCCCCTTGGTCCTGGGCCTCTTGGGGTTCTCCCTCTAAAATACCTTCCTGTACCGCAGGATACTCCCGGGTATTCCCATAGTCCTGGACAGCTTCATAGTCTTGGACAGTTTCATAGTCCTGAACAGTTTCATATCCCTGGGTGCCTCCATAGCTTTGAAGGTTCTCGCCGCCTTGCTCCCCAGGGTATTCCTCCTGCTCCTCTTCTGCATTTGAGGTCTGTATCTCCGGCGCCTGCCCATCAAACCGATGGTCGTATTTCTCCTGCTGCTCAGGGCTCAGAGGCTGATGAAGCATTTTAAGCTCCATGGCCTTAATCACATATTTTCCCTCTCCAAACCAGAGAATCAGCTCATCACATTCTTCCACGCACCGGGTGGCAAGCCCTACCCGGTGATATAGGTAGGCCAGCTCATAAGCCCACTTTTCCCGGTAATCTCTTTTTTTCAGCTCCTCCAAAACCTCAATGCGTTCTTCCAGACTCACATCCTGCGCCTCATACAGCTTGTACTGCAGAATGTAGCGCCCCGGATCCTTGGGCGCTATCTGCACAAATTCCTTATAATACTCTATGGCCTGCAGATATTCCTCCATTTTGATGGAAAGCTCACACAGAGAATAGCAGATGGTCCTCCCACCCGGACGGCGCTCATATGCCAAAAGAAGCATATCCCTGGCGTCCTCATATCTGCGGTTTATTTTATATAAGTCGCTGATGGTGCACAGCATCATCACACTTTTGACCCTCCGCCAGTCAATGGTGTCAGCAATCTCTGCCGCCTGGGCATAATCCCCCTGTGCTATCAGCTCCTTGATTTCATCTGACCTTACTTTATATTCATACTTATCCAAGGTATTCCGCTCCCTTTTTGGTCTTTGGTTCGTTGTTTTCAGACTTTCCCGCTTTTCCCCCTAAGTTTATCATAGTCCCCTCTGATATGTCAAAATAAACGGAGGAAAAATTGCCTTTGCAGCGTAACAATTCACCCTGCGCCCTACAGCAGATTGTTCAGTCTGGCAAATTGTTCCAGAGAAAGAGACTCGCCCCGGATCGTGGGGGAAAGTCCCATCTGCGCAAGCGCCTCAAAAACCTGCTCCTTGGAGATATGCAGCTCCCCCGCATTTCCCAGACTGTTTACCAGGGTCTTTCGCCTCTGGTTAAAGGATGCTCGAATCAGGGCAAACATTCTGGCCTCGTCCTTTGTCTGTACAGGAGGCATCTCATGGCACAAAAGCCGCACCACTGCAC
>NZ_CEWDFQ010000452.1:0-2005 GCF_982438285.1 Acetatifactor sp.
ATGTATTACTCATACATACTCACTACATACATCGGCAAATCCCTGGTATTTCTTTAATATCTTGTATGCCCCCTAATCGGCCAGAAGCTCCACAAGCTGCTCTATATTCTTTTTCCCGAACACCATTTTTTCTCCGTTAATAACAAGACAGGATACACTCATAACCTGGTATTTATCCTTTAAATCCGGGAAATGATTCAGATCGTATACGTCTGTCGTCATGATCTGCATACGGATATCCTTATGGATTGCCGCAATTTTTTCCGCGATGTTTTCATCTATCGCCTGTACCGGCCCGGAAGCATTATACAGCCCCAAAACAAAGGAAGTAAACTCATGCCCTCCCGGCATCCCGTGAAAGGCAAGTCCCGTTTCCGTTCCATTCCGCAGACAAACCCTCACACAGGGAAGCTCCTTTTCGACCGTGTTTTCCAAAACCTCAACTGTCAGCTTATCTGTCAGGGCCGCCAGCTCTTCCATATAGGCTTTCAGCTCTGCAGACACCGGCCTGTTGTCCAGTGATAATTTTAAAACCAAGGGGCGTTCCATTTTGGAAAAAACGGAGGTAAGCTGATTTACAATATCCTCGGAGAACAGGCTTTTCCCCTCCTGATTCTGTAAAGCCTTCTCCTTTTGCACTGATTTCTCCAACGTCTGCAGCTTCGGCTTTCGCCCTGTCTTTTTCTGCATCCTTGCGGCATAACGTTCCAGCTCTGTGGCCGCCAGCGCTCCATCTCCCACCGCCGCAGCCACCTGCCGCAGGCTTTTGATGCACACGTCTCCCGCAGCATACAACCCCTCCACGCTGGTCTTATGATTTGCATCTGTCACCACATAGCCCTGTTCGTTCAAGCCGGCAATGCCTTTACCAAATCCGTTGCAGATTCATAACCGGCAAAAACAAATACCCCGATATTATCGCCATCCTGGGCTCTGTATTTCACGGATTCTCCCGTCAGCGTATTCCTATAGCGGATGGCTCTCAGCGCAAAGTCCCCGCTTACACTCTCAACCTCTGTATTGGTCAGCACCGTGATCTTTTCATTATTTCTGGCAGCGTCTGCGGTCTGTTTTGCACAGGTAAAGTCACCTTCCCTGATCAGAATGGTCACATGCTTTGCATACTTTGTGAGAAACACGCTCTCCTCCGCAGCGGCAAAACCGCCGCCTATCACAAAGACCTCTTTGCCGGAAAAAAATTCCCCGTCGCAGGTTGCACAGTAAGCAACTCCGTGGCCGCAAAAGGCTTCCTCTCCCGCAAAACCAACCATGCGCAAATGAGGATTTGTTACTGCATCGTCAATGATAGTTCTATTTCATCTTCGTCCGCTGCTCCGGTCTCTGTAAAGCCTCTGCTTTTATACAAATTTAGTGCTTGGAAATTATCTCTGTTACAGGTTAAGGTCGCCCGATTTGAAGAGCCAAAAGGTTTAGCTTTGATATAATCAAGCACCCGATCCAATGCAGCTCTACCATAGCCCCGTCTCTGATTCGATTCATCAATCATCATATGCCATATATCATATTCAGGGATATCATAATCGTAAATCACCATAACATACCCAACCATAGTGTCACCTTCATATATTCCCAAAGGTTGGCATTGCTCCCTATAGACATAAGCCTGTGCAAGACTACGAATCGGATGTGAAACAAAGCGTTCTTGTTCCGGTGAAAGTTTTAGATTAAATGCGTCAATAAAGTTTTCTTCTGTAATTTTTCTAAGATTAATCATAAATTCCTCCATAAATATCCTGACTTAATTGGTAAGTTGATCTTGTATGAACATCTATAAAAGAACAGAAGATTGCATTAAAAAGCAAATAAAAAGCCATGGCTAATAAACCACGGCAAAAGAAATTCTATAAAAACTATTATGATGCAACCGAGGTTCTCAAAAGATATTCAGATTTTATATTAGTTCTGTTATTTCTCATAATTAAGTACCTCGCTCGTATTATATAGTAGTAGTTTTTATTGACCCTCTCCAAGGTCTAAATACTAT
>NZ_CEWDFQ010000453.1:0-1993 GCF_982438285.1 Acetatifactor sp.
GTGTAATACTATAGAATCACAGAAAGGCAATCGGAATTGTCTTTCCAAAGCAAAAGTAAGATAATGATCCGGAAAACAATATCTTACCAGCTAAAAAAAGAGGTCGGACATTTACCATAATCCGGATAGGTGAAAGCATTCAAATGAGGGTTTTTCAAATCCAATTTACCTGGATGGCTTCACAAGTGAAAGACATAAGGAGGAATTTTACAAGGACAAAAGAGCACAGAAACGAGGAATATTCAAAAAATCTTATAAGAATAAAGCTCATGAAAATGAGAAGCATTCCAGTGAGAGAAAAAGAATAAAGAATCGAGAAAGTGACAAAGGACTTGTAAAAAGAATCAAAATGAAATTCACTGCAGGTGAAGAAATCAAGTAAAAGAGAAAGAAAAATAAAAATCATCTGAATGAAAAAACCGAAAGAAAAATGTCAGAGAAGTGTCGCAGAATAATTGAGATTCAAAGCTGAAATGAAGCGGAGAAAATCAATTAGGAAGCGGCACTTCTTTTGTTATAGCCCTGGAACTTTGCAAAACAAAAATACAATAGTCCGGATCGTCTGCGCAGCATATTTCATAAACAGACCCTGGCTGACCGCCGGTACTTTGGCTGCGTTCTTTGCAGCCTTACGTACCGCTGCGGTCAGCGTGGAGCGAAAGCGTGTCTATGTTGAAATATGCTGCGTATGCGTTTGGTCTTTTGGACACTTTGCAAAGCCCCCAGAACCGTAACAAAAAGGTGCGGGAGGCATATGATAGAAGGAAGCAGTATTTTGAGGAAAAAGAGCTATGGATTTTCGTTTTAACGGCATGAGACCCTATAGAAGAAACAGTTTTGCCTCCGTCACGGGAATGATCGTGGATATGACCCCGGCGCAGATGGGAAACCGCCGGACAAACGGCTGCATCATATTCACCACCGTGGAGGATGCAGACGGCAACACTGTCAATTTTGTGATCACGCCCTCCACTTATGTGGTGGATTTTGAAACCCTTTCCGTGGGTGAGACCTGCACCTTTTACTATAGGACGGACGCGCCAGTTCCCCTTATTTATCCGCCTCAGTATAACGCCGTGGCAGCGGCCCGGGAGAAAAACGGGCGGATGGTAAGCGTGGGCTACTTTAATACCGCCCTGGTAAACGAGGATCAGACACTGCAGCTGAATATGGATGGAACGGTACAGCTTAGAACCACGAACAACCAGTATTATCAGGGAAGTCCTGCCAATCATAATCTGGTTGTGGTCTATGACACCTCAACCAGAAGCATTCCGGCCCAGACCACTCCAAAACAGGTGGTAGTACTGTGCGATTAGGTAAGTGCCGTCGGGAAAACAGTGTTTCCTTTTTGCACAATACTGTGGTACAATGGGAACAGTAAAAAAGTAAAGTGGCGTGACAAAAGGGAAGGTTTTTGATATGGCCGGGGAGGGAAAAAAGGAAAGAACCAGGTATCAGCTGCGGCAGGCGGCAGGCTGCTTTTGGATATTGGATATGCAGCAGGAAGGAGTGCCCTTTCACAGACCGGTTGTGGTAAACGAAGCCGGCGCTGAAATCTGGAGGCTGTCTGCCCAAGGGAAGAGCCAGGAGGAAATTGCCGTACTGATCAGTGAAAAATACAAAGAGGATGTGGAAAAGGTGAGATGGGATGTGAAACAATTTCAGAAGACGCTTCGGGAGTGCGGTATTGTTACACCAAAGGAAAGCGGCCGGGTCAGGAGTGAAGAAGGATGAATGTATTGCTGATTGGGGGAGCCGGAGGCCTGATCAATCATTTGATTCAAAAGATGAAAAAGGAAGGACACCGTGTTTATCTGCTTACAGGGAGCCGTCTGGAAGAGACATCCTATCAAAAGGTATTTGAGAAATATAATTTTTCCTATGAAAGCGCCAGCCTGCCGGAAATTTTTGAGAGTATTCAGCCGGACCTGACTATTTTTGCGGGAGCCTGCGACACCAATTTCACCTGGAAGAAGGAGGAGACAGAGGC
>NZ_CEWDFQ010000454.1:0-1976 GCF_982438285.1 Acetatifactor sp.
GTTCTGGCTGGCCATCAGAAATACCCTGTTTTTAAACCTGATTTCCCTGTTGATCGGCTTTCCCGTTCCTATTATATTTGCGCTGCTTTTAAATGAAGTGAAGAATTCCAAATTTAAGCGGGTGGTGCAGTCTATTTCTTATTTGCCCCATTTTATCTCCTGGGTCATTTTTTACGGCATTATCGTGGCGCTCACCGCCCAGAATACGGGAGTGATCAACATTCTTTTAAAAAATTTGGGATTTGCACAGCAGAATTTTCTGACGGAGAAGGGATCATGGCTTTTCATCTATGTGTTTTCCAGCATCTGGAAGGAGACGGGGTGGCAGGCCATCCTCTATCTCTCCGCACTTTCTGGAATTGACCAGGAGCTGTATGAGGCGGCGGAAATTGATGGAGCGGGAAGGTTTAAACGAATCTGGCATGTAACCCTCCCCGGCATCCGCAGCACCATTGTCACCATTCTCATATTGGAGATCGGAAAAATTATGACCATTGGCTTTGACAAGCCCTACCTGATGGGAAACAGTATGGTAAGCGATATGTCCACTGTTCTGAGCACTTATATTTACACCATGGGTATTTCAAAGGGACAATACGCTATGACCACAGCAGCGGGCATGTTCCAGTCCGTTATCAACTTTGTACTGGTCATAGGCTCTGATAAGATTGCAAAGCTTTTAGGAGAACAGGGATTGTTCGCCATGAAGGTAAAGAAAATAAACAAAGGCGCCGCCAAAAAACAGAAACGGTGAGAAAGGAGAGGATGTTATGGGTTCCCGCAGAAAAAACACAAAGGGCTTTGAGATAGTAAATACAATTTTGATGGTAATATTAAGCGCCATGTTTTTGTACCCGGTCATTTATATTATATCCCTTTCTCTTTCCAATTCCTCCGCTATTATAGAGGGAAGGGTGCTGCTGTTCCCGGTGGAATTTACCACTGCAGCTTATGACAGATTATTTCAGGACAGCTCCATTATAAATTCCTTTTTCTTTACGGTGAGGATCACGGTGTTTGGCGTGCTCAGCAGTCTGATTGTGACGGTGGTGGCCGCTTACCCCCTTTCCCGCAACCATTTAAGGGGCTCTGGGCTTATCATGCGGCTCATTGTCTTTACCATGTACTTTAACGGGGGGATTATTCCCACTTACATGGTGATACGGGGACTAGGATTGTTTAATAGTATGTGGTCTTTGATCCTTCCCAATCTGGTGGATACCTTTTTGCTGATCATTATGATCAATTATTTCCGGGGGCTTCCCGTGGAGCTGGAGGAGGCGGCGAGAGCAGATGGCTGCTCCAATTTCAAGACCTTTTACAGGATATTTCTTCCTCTTGCAAAGCCTGCGTTGGCCACCTTGACAGTTTTCTATTCCGTGGCTTATTGGAATACCTTTTTTAATGCATTATTGTATATTCAGGATCAGAAGAGACTGACTCTTCAGGTAAAGCTGTATCAGGTTCTGAGTATGTTTTCCGACGCGCTTGATCCGGCTGCCGGTGTGGATGCCAGCATTATTCCGGAAAATTTAAAAGGCGCCACAGTGGTGCTGGCGGTACTGCCCATTATCTGTGTGTATCCCTTTATGCAGCGCTACTTTGTAAAAGGGGTCACAGTGGGAGCTGTAAAAGGGTGATCGTGTGAAAAATCGCACGATGGAAATTAAAATGAAAGGAAAGGAGGCTGGAAAGGAAAAGCTTTGAAGCTTGGAGGGCTTGATTGATGTAAAAAGGGAAAGCGAACACAAAAAAACTTGTCACAATAAAAGGAGAAGCGTATGAAAAAGAAAATGTTGTCATTACTTTTGTGCGGCACATTTGTGCTGACAGCTCTGTGCGGCTGTGCAGATAACCAGGCCGGACAGAAAGCGGATACCGCCCAGGGCTCCGGCTCGCAGCAGACCCAGTCACAGGAGGGGACGGAACAGGAAGAGCCTCAGGAGCTGGTTGAGATTACACAGATTGTATGGGAC
>NZ_CEWDFQ010000455.1:0-1974 GCF_982438285.1 Acetatifactor sp.
GTCCCATATCCTTCGAAACCTTATATCATCTGTCCGGCCAGGCTATGCTTTTGTCCGTGGTATGCGCCGGGATAGGCGTATGCAAAAGCATTGTGGAGGGACGCATGCTTGGGGAAATTCTGCCCTTCTATATTGTGAGCTTTATCGGACTGTACCTTTATTTTTCCGTATCTACTGTGATGGACATTAAAGGCAAGAAAAGAATCCTGAAGGTGAATCTGGTGGATTATCTGGAAAACCATCTTTCCGCGAGAATTGATGTGACCCAGAGGGATATGGAAATGCTCTATGGCTCCAGACAGTACAGAGGACGCTCCAGAAGACGGCGGGGGACGGTGGAGCTGATGCCCATCGGGGGACGGCTGATTCCGGAGGAGGTACAAAGCGATGCCTCCTGCCGTCAGGAACCGGCTTCTTACCGCCAGGATACGGCTTCCTATAGGCAGGAGCCGGACTCTTACCGCCGGGAGGACTACAGGGAGCAGGACGCTAAGGTAAGCGAGGAGGAGCTGGAGGCTCTGCTGAAGGAATTTCTTGGATAAGAGGCTTGAATTTGCCCTATAACTTTGCTAGAATTGAGACAAGATATACAATTTCCATTATGCGGAGAGGAGCAAATATATGAGCAGACAGGTTTCCTTTGATTATTCCAAAGCAGGTTCATTTATCTCGGAAGAAGAAATCGGGTACATGAAAAAGCTGGCGCTTGACGCTAAGGAGGTATTGGTCTCCAAAACAGGCGCGGGCAACGATTTTTTGGGCTGGATTGATCTCCCGGTGGATTACGACAAGACAGAATTTGAAAATATCAAACAGGCGGCAAAGCAGATACAAAACGACTCTGAGGTGCTTTTGGTCATCGGCATCGGCGGCTCCTATCTGGGAGCGAGAGCGGCCATTGAATTTTTGGGACACAGCTTCTACAATGTGCTGGATAAGAGTGTCCGCAAGACCCCTGAAATTTATTTCTGTGGCAATTCCATCAGCTCTACTTATCTGAAGCATCTGATGGATGTGGTGGGAGACAGGGATTTTTCCATCAACATGATTTCCAAATCTGGCACCACCACAGAGCCGGCCATTGCGTTCCGGGTATTTAAGGAGAAGCTGGAGAAAAAATACGGAAAAGAGGGCGCTGCCAAGAGAATTTATGCTACCACCGATAAGGCGAAGGGAAGCTTAAAGCATCTTGCAGACGAAGAAGGCTATCAGACCTTTGTGGTTCCCGATGATGTGGGCGGAAGGTTTTCCGTGCTGACCGCAGTGGGGCTTCTCCCCATTGCCGTAAGCGGCGCAGACATTGACAAGCTGATGGAGGGTGCGGCAAGCGCAAGAAAGCGTGCTCTGGAAAATGATTTTGAACAAAATGACGCCCTGCAGTATGCGGCGCTGCGGAATATCCTGCTGCGCAAGGGTAAGAGCGTTGAGATTCTGGCAAACTATGAGCCCGCCGTCCATTATGTGAGCGAGTGGTGGAAGCAGCTCTACGGCGAGAGCGAGGGAAAGGATCAGAAGGGTCTGTTTCCTGCAAGCGTGGATTTGACCACAGATCTGCACTCCATGGGACAGTTTATTCAGGACGGCTCCAGAATTATGTTTGAGACCGTGATCAATGTGGAGACCTCCAGGGAAGAACTGGTGATCCAAGAGGAGCCGGTGGACTTGGACGGGCTGAATTATCTGGCTGGCAAGACCGTTGATTTTGTCAATAAGAGCGCCATGAACGGCACCATTCTGGCTCATACCGACGGACAGGTGCCTAACTTTGTAATCAACGTGCCTGAGGTAAATGAATTCTATCTGGGCGAGCTGTTCTACTTCTTTGAGTTTGCCTGCGGCGTAAGCGGTTATCTGCTGGGAGTGAATCCCTTCAACCAGCCCGGTGTGGAGAGCTACAAGAAAAACATGTTCGCACTGCTGGGAAAACCGGGCTATGAGGCGCAGAGAGAGGAGCTTTTAAAGAGGCTGTAACAG
>NZ_CEWDFQ010000456.1:0-1962 GCF_982438285.1 Acetatifactor sp.
GTACAGCAGGGAGTTCCCCACCGGAGGGAACTTCCTGTTTTTCTTTGCCAGAGATATGAGCCTGTTCCGCCTGCCATGCGGCAAGCTCGCGTTTGCGCAGCGCAGCGGAGCAATGAAAGCCCCAGTGGGGCTTTTAAGCGACCGAACGGTCTTGCGTTAGCAAGATGGAGGGGCCTCGCCCCGACAAGTGACCGCTGGCCTTCCTCGCTGTTCCAACAGGCAAGGATGGCCGGGTAGAATGCCCGCGCCAGACGGTCAATGGCTTCATCGGGATAAGGGGAAGTGTTTGTGGACTTTTTCTTTTTGTTCAAACGCACGCTCCTTTGACGATCCGCAGACAGTTTAGTATGATTGTACCTGATACATCATTCCTGTACGAATCTCGTAAGTTTATCTGCTACGGCATCATGGGAGGCACTGTGACTAATAACGAGAATCAACTTTTTTCCTAGAGTTTTAACAAGCAATTGATTAGGCTATGTTCAGGTTTTCGTCAAGATTGCTTTCGGGTTTATCCAGCAAGATGCAAGTAAAGTCACCCAAAAGGGTACGTGCTGTCAGGCAGCAGGGATCTATGCGAGAGGTCTGACAGAAGTGGATGATGATACCGTTGGCATTTCAACACTTATGCTTTGTTACGCCGTACCCTTGGGCAACAAGAATGTAAAAACCATAATGGGGGAAAGAATATTCACGGCCGCATGGATTGCCCAGCCATACAAAATACTTCCCTGTGCCTTTTGCAATGAAAGCCATCCCAAGGCATAGCCTATTCCACCCGTTAGCAGCACTATGACACACAGCGCAGGGATATTCTTGTCTGGCAGCGCAGTAATGTGTACCATACCAAAAATGAGTGCCTGAACGGCATTCCCTGTTTTCTCTCCAAATTTATGGCACAGGCGTTTACAAAGAAATCCCCGGAACAGGATTTCCTCCGACAACGAAGTCTGCACGATCGCCCATATCAGTATAACTGCAGATGTTTCTATACTCCAACCGGTCTGCCGAAACGCATCCACTGTAAAACCCTGATAATTCAGATTTCCAGATCGATAGAGCCACATATACGGTAAAAATAATGCCGCTAAAAATCCCGCAAGAATACAAAACATAGCATTCAAAGGCGGGGCAGCTGCTGTACTAATTCCCAACCACTTAAAAAAGCCCTTGACCCTTTTCTGTGTAAGGATATACCACACAAGTGGAACACCTGAAAAAATCAAAAGTTGCAATACCGCACTTGTTATCTGGTTGAGTAGGATCATACCGTTCCTCCATTATCATCGTGTTTTTCAAAGGCAGCGCCTGTCCGTTGTGCAATGCAGCCTGCAGGACATCAGAGCGCCCTTATTCTGCGCCTGCAGCAGGAAAATCTTTCCGGTTTTATTTGTCACTGCAGTCGCACCCGGTCTTTCCCGGAAATGCCGCTTCTTTTGCCGAAGAATCGTACTTTGGCCTGTAATGGCCGCCGAATTGCAGTTCCGGCCATTTACTCTTCCGTACCTTGCCACTTTTACAATGTTTTTCGACAAATCGACTAATAATTTCCACAAAAATCTCAATTTTTCATATTTTAACACAACACAAACAGACCGTCAAGCTTTCCTTTCTTGCGGCCTTATTCTTTTATTCAATTTCACCAACCTTCTTTTCTCGACCGCCTCTCTTGCCGTTTAGCCTTCTCTAATGCGTGGCCTATCTTTCCTTATGCTGTCAGCCCAATTTCCCGCTAACATTCTCAGAAGGCGCTACCAGCGCTCTTGTACCCCAGAATCCTGCGCAGGCAGCTGTTGGTCCAATTCTCCGTTGCGGCGATTTCCTCTGCCGTGACCTTTGTGAAGTCCATTCCTTTCGGGTGGCGACGGATCATGCCGCCCACGGCTTTCCTTGACGGTGATTTCGTACTGTTGCAAGAGCCTGTCCGAAAAATCTTCAAAGCTGGTGGCACGGTACAGCACC
>NZ_CEWDFQ010000457.1:0-1948 GCF_982438285.1 Acetatifactor sp.
TAATTAGTATGTACAAACAACTGGAAAACAGTCATAAAAAAGGCATAGGACGAAACCTCCTATGCCATGACGCCGTTGTCCTAGGGAATATTATAAACCCTGTTTTTCATTTTCACAACTTGCTTTATCTCACTACATTGTAAAAGTTTTTTTTGCTTTTTTATACAAATTGCACAAGAAAATATACGTGTATACAATATACGGCCTCTTTGAAATATTACAGATAATCCTTCAGTACGCCAATGCTTTTCTCCTCAAAATCAATAAGCTGCTTTGCCAGAGCCACAGGCTTTTCCCCCGCCTCCGCATTATGCTTTAATACCTTGGACATCTCCAGTATGCCATTGTTGCTTCCCTTAATCATCAGCTCAGCAATATGCTCCGTGCTGGTGTTTAACAGCGTATTGTAATGAATGCCTGTTTTCAGCATAATATCAGCCAGATGATTCCCCCGATAGGACTCTGCCTTTGCCGCTATCAGCTGTTTGGAGGCTTCATTGTGCAGCTCTGAATATTTCACCGATTGTCTGGAAATCTGTAATGCCAGCCGTTCATCGTAAACCTTGTCCGATATGGTGTCAATGGCTTTCATTGCCATCTCCGTATTCCTTTGAATTTCCCGATATACTGCAACTTCCTGTGATTTCATAGGCCACCCCGCTTGTTTTGTGATTAAAAAATGCTTCCCATTGGGAAGCATTTCATTCCATTTGTATTCTTTGCAGTTATCCGAATATTATTCACAAAACGGGATTCTTCCTCATTATTGAACATATTCCGCCTTCACATATCCCACCTGGCCGTTGTAATTGATCCTGCACCAGCCGTTTTCATTGGCCAGAAGCTCAGCAGAATCGCCGCCAGCCAGCACACCCAGCTTTTCTGCCGTTTCACTGGCAGACGCGCGCACATTAATATTTGTGGTGGCTGTCACGGTTCCGATAACCGTTGCTCCATCGGAGCTTTCCGCGCTGGCCGCAGCCTGCAGAAACTCAGACTTGATATAGCCCTCCTGGCCCTCATAGAGCACCTTGGTCCATCCGTTCACACGTTCCTCCAGCACCTGCACGGTGGTTCCTCCGGCCACCTTTCCCAATCTGTCTGCCTGTTCGCTGTCAGAGACGCGCACATTCACAGTGGTGGTGGCTGTAGCGTACTGTACAGTGTTTTCCTGGGAAGCCTCCACATCGGTCTCACCTGCGGTCTCTCCCTCCTGAGCGCCTGCGGCTTCTCCGCCCTGCTCCTGGGTCTGGGCGTCCTCCCCGGATTGGGACTGCGAAGCAGACTGTTCCGCCAGAATCACTCCTACCTCCTTATTTACCTGCTGGTCCAGCTCGCTTAAGTATTCCAGAAGCTCCGGATGGTCCAGCATCAGCTGATTGTACTCCTCTGTAATCCGGTTGTTAAACTCCACCACATCGTCCTGTGCATTCACAGCCCTGATATATTCAATCACATCATCAGTATTTTCTCCCCGCTTAATATAGAGGGAGCCATTCTCGTCAGTACAGATGTAAAGAGCCTGATATCCCGGGAACTCCGCCGTCTGATTCTGGAAAATCACCCTGTAATAAACATAGGCGATGGTAGAGCCCTCCTCCGGTCCTGCCTTTGTGTAAATCTCCAGAGCCGGATAATTTTCAATATACTGTGCATTTACCTGAAAACGAATCAATTCTGTATCCGACATTTCATCGCAGATGCTTAAAATGGTATCCGTATCCCCCAAAGCCACCGCATTGTAGTAGGTTGCCACCAGGGAATAAATGTCGCTGTCCTCATTGGCCACCAGAGGAACCTCCTGCACCGTCTGCTCCTGGGTCTCCTGGGCAGCGGTCTCACTGGCGGAGGCGGTCTCCTGTTTTGTCTGCACGATTTCCGCAGGCGTCCCCCTCCCCACGTTTAAAGCAACGGTAACCGTAACAGCCACTGCCGCCACAATCACAAC
>NZ_CEWDFQ010000458.1:0-1947 GCF_982438285.1 Acetatifactor sp.
TTCCCGCGCCTCCCACAATATTGCCAAGGGTCACGGGAAGGAGATTTCGCACAAGAAAGCTTCCCAGGCTCAATCCCTCTGCCGCAAGACTATACTCCCCGGCCGTCAGAATCCCCGCCATGCCAAAATAGATATCCGCAATGCTGTGTTCAAAGCCGCACAGCACAAAAAGCATGACCGGCCAAAAGCTCATCATGAGCTTGCCGGACACCTTTTTTGCCGCAAATGCCGCCCACACGGCAATGCAGACCAAAATATTGCACAGCACGCCTCGGATAAACGCCTCGGGGAAAGACTGCTCCACACGCAGCAAGGCTGCATCCACAACCTTCTCCGCCAGCCGGCCTTCATATAAATCTGGAATATGCCCATATACCACCATAACTGCCGTAAAGGAAGCGCCGATAAAATTACCTGCAAATACAAACACCCAGTTTTTCAGCATTTCATGGAGCTTGACCTTCCGTTCCAGCACCGCAATCACGATTAAATTATTTCCGGTAAAGAGCTCGCTGCCCGCCACCAGCACCATGGCCATCCCCGCCGGAAACACGCAGGCGCTGACCAGCCTGGCTGCGGAAGGGTTCTCGATCATGGCTGAAGCCGTGGTGGAGGCAATGCCTGCAAAGCCTATAAACATACCGGCAAATACACCCAAAAGCAGCATCTTAAGCGCCGACAGCCGTACTTTATGAATTCCGATTTCCACATAATGCAGTGCAATTTCCAAGGGTGAGTGCATATTTTTGTCTCCTTTTCTCAAATGTTATTCCCGCCCTCTCCATTCGTTACAGTTTATCTTATTTCAAAACTGCCCATCTCTTCCACGGATATTATAGCAAAGGCTCATTTAAGTTGCAATTTTTATTCTCATATCTTTTTTGCCATAGTCTGTCAATCAAGTAATATCTCCTCCACCGTCACAAAGGTATACCCCTTCTTCATCAGCTCATCCACAATTTTCAAGGCTGCCGTCACTGTAGTATCATAATAATCGTGCATCAGAATAATATCGTTTTCCTCCACCCTGGATACCACCTTTTCTGTGATACAGGACACATTAGAGGAGCACCAGGACGCACATAGAGCACCTCCTTTCCCGTGATTTCCTCACTCATTCTTTTGATCACATCAGGATGCAGCTGTGCATGCTCTCCCCGTTCCTTTAAGCCGTCCAGAAGCTGCTCGGTGTAATAAATAGGGAGCCGTCGGCTGCTGATGTCAAGTAAGGACCAAATTTTTGGAAGAAATTTTGATTTTGGGGTTGACAAATAGAAAAAGCCACAATATAACTGCTTATACTGTGACTCTGTTATACTACCTATCAATTTTTTTCATTCTGTTAATGATTGGCTGCCAATACATCCTGTCTTTCAGAACTCTGATAACTGTAACCGTCTCACCTTCCACCACAAAGAAAATCAAGTATGTACTATAAGGTTTGTAATAAATGCGCAAACCCTCAATCGTATATCCTGTTTCCGCATATCCCTCGGCGAAAGGCGACAAAGCTTGAATAGCCATTTTTATCTTTCTGGAAAAGTTTTCTGCATATTCTCTGTACTTGAAAGTTTCAAGAATATAAGTTTTCGTATTCTTTATATCCTCCAGTGCATCCTTTGACAAGACTATTTTGTACTTTTTAGGTTTTTCCATGTTTGGTTTAAATCTTATCGATTTCCTTCCACGCTTCTTCTATGGAATAAACATCACCATTTTTCATACTCTGTATTCCTTTTTCCAGTTCCTGATAAAGAGCATCAAACGCATCCTGTTCCGTATAACTCATGCCTCTGTTTCTATTCATTTTTGTCGTACTAACTGCTGCCAATGGTGCCATAATATCACTTCCCTTCTTCTATCATCAGTATAACCAGTTATAGGATTTATAGCAATAGGGATTTCTGATTTATATGTAATTAATGAATTTTTATCACACTTTTATAT
>NZ_CEWDFQ010000459.1:0-1944 GCF_982438285.1 Acetatifactor sp.
TCCCCATCCTCCGAAGCAGATTGAATTTGCAAAGCTGTATCTCACCAATGTGGTCACAGGAAAGCGGTATATTAAAAAGCTGGTGGAGGAGGGTATTGTGGACGGCTGGGACGATCCCAGACTGGTTTCCATTGCCGCTCTGCGCAGAAGAGGCTTTACACCGGAATCCATCAAACGCTTTGTAGAGCTCTGCGGCGTCTCCAAGAGCAATTCCTCTGTGGATTATGCCATGCTGGAGTATTGTATCAGAGAGGATTTGAAGGTAAAGAAGCCCCGCATGATGGCGGTGTTAAATCCTGTAAAGCTGATTATTGATAACTATCCGGAAGGTGAGACAGAGCTGGCGGAGATTCCCAATAATCAGGAGAATGAGGCTCTGGGGAGCCGTCAGGTGCCCTTTGGGAGAGAATTGTACATTGAGAGAGAGGACTTTATGGAGATTCCCCCCAAAAAGTATTTCAGACTGTTTCCGGGCAATGAGGTGCGCCTGATGAACGCTTATTTTGTGACCTGCACAGGCTGCGTGAAGGACGCGGACGGTAAGGTCACAGAGGTGCATTGTACCTATGATCCGGCGTCCAGAGGCGGCAACAGTCCTGACGGAAGAAAGGTAAGGGGAACCATACACTGGGTGCCTGCCAGGGAATCCATCACAGCGCAGGTACGGCTGTATGAAAACATTATCGACGAGGAAAAGGGGGTTTATAATGAGGACGGCAGCCTGAATTTGAACCCCAATTCTCTTACTGTGCTGCAGGAGTGCAGACTGGAGCCTGCCTTTGCGGGAGCCCAGGCCTATGACAGCTTTCAGTTTGTGCGGCAGGGGTTCTTCTGCGTGGATGTCAGGGATTCCAGGCCGGATGCGCTGGTTTTTAACCGGATTGTATCCTTGAAGAGCTCCTATGTGCTGCCAAAGGAAGTGTAAGGCTTCCAAGGGTGTAAAATTGAGTGGTGGAAAAGAGACGGAAGGAATGGAGGGTAAAAATGGCTGGATTATTGTCCGGACTTTCCGGATTGGGATTGGGCAATCTGGAAAATATGGATATTTATAAAAACGAGGAAAAGGAAAAGCAGAAAAAGGAAGCTGCTGTGCAAAAGGTGGAGGAGAAGGATCTGATTTATGATAAGACCTTTGAGTGCCCTGTGTGCGGCGAGAGCTTTTCTTCCAAAATTATGAAGTCAGGCAAGGCAAAGCTGCTAAAGACGGATCAGGACTTAAGACCTCAATATGACGGAATTGATGCGGCAAAATATGACGTGGAGCTCTGCCCCCACTGCGGGTATGCGGCGCTTAGCAGATATTTTACTACGGTGGGCAGCGCCCAGGCGAAGCTGATCAAGGAGCACATCAGCCAGAGAGTGCAGCTTCATCCGCATACGGGAGATACCTACAGCTATGAGGAGGCTGTGGATAGATATAAGCTTGCATTGGCAAACGCTGTAGTCAAAAGAGCCAAAGCCAGTGAAAAGGCTTATATCTGCTTAAAAAGTGCCTGGCTTCTGCGAGGCTATGCGGAGAGTCTTGAGAAAGAGGAAGAACCGGATCGAAAAAAGCTGGTCGAGCTGAGAGCCCAGGAGGCAGAATATCTGGAGAATGCCTATAATGGCTTTACAGAGGCTATGCAGACGGAGGACTTTCCCATGTGCGGCATGGATGAGATCACGGTGGAATACCTGATCGGTGTTCTGGCTGCAAGATTTAAAAAGTATGATGTGGCCAGCAAAATGGTTGCTGCTATATTGACGTCTCCCACAGCCAACAACCGTACCAAGGATAAGGCCAGAGAGCTGAAGGAACAGATTCTTGCGGATTTGAAGAGGCAATAGGAACTGCAATGTATGACATGACCATTCGTTTACAGACAGACAGTGGGAAACGTCTGTATGAACAGATTTATGAGCATATAAAAAAGGAAATCAGAGAAGGGAAGCTGCTTACGGGAG
>NZ_CEWDFQ010000460.1:0-1944 GCF_982438285.1 Acetatifactor sp.
ACATAATGTATGCAATATTTATCTTTTTATTTTTTGAAAATTCGTAACAATTATACGCTTAAATGCCAGCTTCCTCCAAGGGTCTGTTAAGCTCCTTTGTTCCCGGCAGCACAAAACGGCCCCTTTCTATGACAGGGATTCTCACGCCGTCTCTTGTCACTGCCGTCAGCTCTCCCAGCTCGTCGTAGGGTATGGTAATATCCGTATGACAGTTAAAATAGGCCTGTTCCGGCTTTGTTGTCCTAAGGCTTGACACCTCGTTGTCCCTGGCCGCAATTTCCTTCCCGTCCGGATTATATACCTTGATTTCCTCCGCGTGGGAATAGCAGGTGTCTCCCACCGCAAAATGGGGCCCCGTTTTTTCTGCAATCAATATGGGAAATTTCTCCTCCACACCGTATTTTTTTGCAGCCACATAGGCTCTGGTGTTTGTGCCGATGGCAAATTCTCCCATGGGAAGACTTTCGTGGCGGCACAGCACATTTTCCCACACGAAGGCCCGGTTTTCCTCCTCATCCTCGAAGTTTCTGCAGGTATATTCTCTGACCATGCCGTCCTGGAAGGTCAGCGTCAGATCCCGGTATTCCAGTCCATTTAAAAACACCCTGCTCACATGCAGAATCCCATCTGTTCCCTTTAAGACGGGCGAGGTAAACACTTCCCCCACAGGAATGTTCACATCCGCCACACAATTCTCAAAGATAGTCTCCGTCTCAGGATTTTTCAGCTTATGAAGGTTCACCCGAAGGGACGTGCGGTTCCCATTCATTCCCTTGATCTCACAGAAATCCGCCCTGTCCAGGGCATTGATCATGGTCTGCTGAATATCCCGGTAAAGCTGATAATCCAGAGTGTTGATACGAATGATCTCCTCAAACAGCTCCGGGAAACAGGGGCCGATCTGGGGCACAGGAAAAGCAATTATAGTGAAGCTCCTCTCCTCCTCCAGAATATATTCCCGCTGCAGCTGCCCGGCCCTTGTCCGGTAATCCACCCATAGACGGTTCTGCTCCTTCGTCATGCGGGTACATTCCGGTTTGTTTACAGGTTCAAAGGATGCCTCTCCAAAGGTCTCCACCACAGCAGGCCCGGCATATAAAAGGGCCTCCGCTTTGTATTTTTCAAAGGCCGTCCTGGATACCTCCAGCCTGCGGTTTACATAATTTTTATCCAGGAAAAGCGCTCTGTCATCCTTGTGGTCAAAATCGCACTGCCTGTTGACGGCGCCGCCAAAAAATCCGGTCTTGTACAGGGAGGGATTGTACAAAATACTGTACGCCGCCCGATAAATCACCGGCTCCAGACCCATTTTTTCAAAATTTTCAATGGCCCTTTTCATCATGCGCTCAAAGCCAAGCTGATACCGAAGCTCCACTGTTTTCTTTTTTGACAGATTCTTTCCGGTCACCTCAAATCCCATCCGATACCCTTCCGTATAGGTATCGGCCATGATATTTATAGTCTCCTGTGGAAGTCCTGCCAGAAAACGAGCCATGGTCAGCTCATTTTCCCCCACATATTCCCCGTATGCAAAAAGATACCGTACATCAGACAAGTCTCCATTTCGGATAATGCCCGCCGCAAAGTTATGGTCCGGCGCCAAAAGCTCCCTGGTTCTGTTTTCCGCCGCCAGATCGGCATAATCGCTGACAAACCAATAGAGAATCTCATGGATGTCCTCATAGGAGGGCAGTTTTTCATTCTCCTGCCATTCATAGACAAAGGCTGCATAAACCTCTGCAAAAAGCTCCAGACGAATCACCGCCTCCAAAAGCCTTTCCTCGTAAAGAAAGCCGATGAGACTGCGCATTTCAACATATAAAAAGGAAAGGGCCGCTCCCATCTCCTTTCCCAGCCTTTTTACAGCATAAGCGGGATTTGCATAGCTTTTCTCATAATTTTCCTGCAAAATATCCCGGTACAGCGCATGGTTGCGCTCCGTTA
>NZ_CEWDFQ010000461.1:0-1934 GCF_982438285.1 Acetatifactor sp.
TTGACGGCCTGGAGGAGCGCGCAATATCCTGTGGCGCGTCCAAGCTCTACATTGAAAATGTAATCGACGAATTCTGCGATGAATACATCGTTCCCTGTGTGCAGGCAGACGCAGTTTACGAAAACAAATATCTGCTGGGCACCTCCATGGCAAGACCCTTAATCGCAAAGAAGCTGGTGGAGGTTGCACGCAAGGAGGGGGCTGCCGCCATCTGCCACGGCGCCACTGGAAAGGGTAACGACCAGATCCGCTTTGAGCTTGGCATCAAGGCCCTGGCTCCCGATTTAAAGATTATCGCCGCCTGGAGAAGCGATAAGTGGACCATGGATTCCAGGGAATCCGAAATCGCCTACTGTGAGGCTCACGGCATTCACCTTCCCTTCTCCGCAGACTCCTCCTACAGCCGCGACCGGAATATCTGGCATATCAGCCATGAGGGGCTGGAGCTGGAGGACCCTGCCAACGAGCCGGATTATGATCATCTGCTGGTGCTTGGCACCACGCCCCAGAAGGCTCCCGATGAGGCGGAGTATGTGACCATGACCTTTGAAAAGGGCATCCCCACCTCAGTAAACGGCAGGCAGATGAAGGTTTCCGACATTATCCATACCTTAAACGAGCTTGGCGGCAAGCACGGAATCGGCATTGTGGACATTGTGGAAAACCGCGTGGTGGGTATGAAATCCCGTGGCGTTTATGAGACTCCCGGCGGCACCATCCTCATGGAGGCTCACAAACAGCTGGAGGAGCTGATTCTGGATCGGGACACTTTCGCAGTGAAAAAGGAAATGGGCAGCCGCTTTGCAAGCCTGGTTTACGAAGGAAAGTGGTTTACGCCTCTGCGCGAGGCCGAGCAGGCGTTCATCGAAAAGACCCAGGAGTACGTCACTGGAGAGGTGAAATTCAAGCTTTATAAGGGCAATATCATCAAGGCCGGAACCACCTCCCCCTACTCTCTCTACAATGAGAGCATTGCCTCCTTTAAGACCGGCGATCTCTACGATCACCACGACGCCGAGGGCTTTATCAATCTGTTTGGCCTCTCCTGCAAGGTACGGGCGATGAAAATGCAGCAGGCAAAAAAGGAACAGTAATCCTATGAAAACACTGCATCTTATCGCAGCGGCCTATCTTATCCTCATCAATCTTGCAGGCTGCATAAAGATGGGCATAGACAAAAAAAGAGCCATCCGGGGTGCCTTTCGCATCTCGGAGGCTTCTCTTTTTTTCACCGCTCTTTTGGGAGGAAGTCTTGGCTGCATCCTGGGAATGTATCTTTTCCGTCACAAGACAAAACACTGGTATTTCAAGTACGGCATGCCTGCCATTTTCTTTGTACAGTCTGCCGCTTTCCTGCTTTTCTATTTAAAGGTTTTATGGTAAAATAGTCCTTATCTAAAAGATGGAAGGGCGGTGTTTATTTTGCATATTGCTATTTGTGATGACAACGTTGCAGACCGCAAGCAGCTGGAGCGTCTTTTAAAAAGGGAGTCCGACAGGCGGGCAGCCAGCTCCGGACTTCTTTATACCGATTCCTTTGGAAATGCGGAGTCTCTTTTGACCAACCCCATGCAGTATGATGCTTTTTATATCGATGTGTGCCAGACGGAAGGCACCACCGGTTCTGATATTGTGTCGGCGCTTTCAGCAAAGGGAGTCAATGCCCCCATTGTCATGTGCTGCTCCCATATCAACTACAGGGAGTATGCGCTTCCCTCCAACGTGATTTTTCTGGACAAGCCCATCAAGGTGGCGGAGCTTTCAGCCAGCATAGATCATGCCCAGCAGATTCTGGAGGCGGCCGAACCCCTCATTGAGCTTCGTGAGGACAAAAATACCTTCTATGTGAGGGAGCCTGATATCCTCTATGCAGTAGAGGAAGGCCGTTTGGTGTCCGTAACCCTAAAAGACGGCAGAATCGTCTGCGTCAACAC
>NZ_CEWDFQ010000462.1:0-1927 GCF_982438285.1 Acetatifactor sp.
ATGCTATACTGTTACGGAAGTATAAAAAAGAAGATCAAATTGGGAGAGACTATGCCGCAAGAGAATCCTCAAGGCGCGGCAATGAGAAAAAAGCTCATTTTATTGCCGTTGTCTGTATTCACTTTGATGCTCTTTATCCTGTGCCTGATTTTGTTTGGCAGGATGCAGAGTCTGAATGAAAGGCTGGATATGCTTTCCTCTCAGCTGGAAATGCTGGAGCGCACTGCACAGGAGCAGCAAAAGCAGCTGGAGGAGCTTCTTTCTTTCAGGGAGACAAAAGAGGGGGATGGGGAAGGACAAACTCAGGAACCGGAGGATGTGGAGACTTCGGGGAATGCCGTTTCCAGACAGGAGGAAGCGGCGCATAAGGTATATCTGACTTTTGACGACGGCCCCAGTAAGCATACGGAAGAAATCTTGGAAATATTGGACAGGTATGACGTGAAGGCAACCTTTTTTGTGGTGGGAAAGGAAGGGGATGCCTCAGAGGAAATCCTGCAAAAAATTGTTGAGGAAGGCCACACGCTGGGGATGCACTCCTACAGCCACGAGTACTCTGAAATTTATCGTTCCAAAGAGGATTTTGCAGAAGATTTTCAGAAGATACGGGAGTATGTGTATGAGGCTGTGGGTATAGAAAGCACGGTGTACCGGTTTCCGGGTGGAAGCTCTAACAAGGTGAGCGATGTACCAATGGAGGAGCTTGCAGATTATCTGGAGAGTCAGGGAGTACGCTTTTTTGACTGGAATGTGTCCGCCGGAGACGGAGGGAGCAGAGAGCTGACTGTGGATATGGTGGTGGAAAATTGTACCAAGGAGATTGATCAGAGAAAAACATCGGTTATCCTGATGCACGATTCCGTTAATAAGAGCACGACCCTGGAGGCACTGCCTGTGATTATTGAGAACATCCTGGCGTTGGAAGATACTGTAATTTTGCCAATTACAGAGGAAACAGAGCCGGTTCAACATATAAAAACAAAAAACAATGAATGAATGGAGGTATAAGGTACCATGGGTTTTTTCTCAGATTTGAAGGAGGACCTGTCGCAGGCGGTTAATGAATTAATGCCGGAAGAGGAACAAAATGCAGAAGGAAATGCGGAAAGGAACGGCGAGTCTGTAAATCCTCCCCAGACGGTGGCAGAAGCGGCCCAAGGCGGGCTGTCCGGCATACAGGAAACAGTGGAAGCCGTAAAGGAGGAAGCGGAGCCCGTACATACGCAGTCTTTGTATACGCAGCCCATGCAGGGGGAAGCTGCTTTGGAAAGCGGCACATCCGGAGAGCAGAACAAAGAACCGGACTCCCAGGAAATGGATTTGGAGAGTGTGGTGGAGAAGGCGCTTGCGCCTGACACAGAAATGGAAGAACAGGCAGAAGAGGGGGCGGAAAACAGAATGGATACCTGCGAACGAAAGAGCGTTTCGGACGAAACCTCTATTATCACTGCGGGAATGACCATTTCAGGCGATATCACGTCGGAAGGGTCTTTGAATGTGGTGGGAAATATCATTGGAAATATTGATATATTAGGAAAACTAAATGTCACCGGCTATATCACGGGTAATTCCAAGGCGGCAGAGATTTATGCGGAGAGCGCAAAAATCAACGGTGAGATTGTCAGCGAGGGTGCGGTAAAGATCGGGGCAAGCTCAGTTGTCATCGGTAATATTACGGCCACAAGCGCTTCCATTGCCGGCGCCGTAAAGGGAGATATTGATGTAAAGGGACCTGTTATTCTGGATGCGTCGGCTATCGTCATGGGAAACATCAAGTCAAAATCCGTTCAAATCAACAATGGTGCGGTGATCGAAGGTATGTGCTCTCAGTGCTATGCGGATGTCAGCCCCTCTTCCTTCTTTAAGGATTATAAAATGGAAGGCAAAAAACAGAAATAGGAGAGTTAGAACATGCGCAGAATATTAC
>NZ_CEWDFQ010000463.1:0-1924 GCF_982438285.1 Acetatifactor sp.
GTATCATAGTCCTTCATAAGCCCCTTTACTTTTTCCACCAGATCGCGCTTCATGCGGTTGTCCCCGGGCAGCATTTCCACCCATTTGGGCATATAAAACTCAATCGCTGATATGGGAAACTCATACAGGATGTTTTCCAGAATGGAATTAATATCCTCCTTTTTCAGCTGCTCGCAATTCACCGGCATGGCGGACACGCCGTATTTTTCGGAAATTTCCGATGCTGTCTTTTTGGCCTCCTCGGAATAGGGTCTTTGGCTGTTTACCAGCACCAAAAAGGGCTTTCTTAAGTTTTTCAGCGCCAAAATGGTTTTTTCCTCGGCCTCAAGATAATTGGCCCTGGGAATCTCCCCAAAGCTTCCGTCTGTTGTGATTACCAATCCTATGGTGGAGTGGTCGTTCATAACCTTATCCGTGCCGATCTGTGCCGCCTGGGTAAAGGGAATCTCGTAGTCAAACCAGGGCGTTTTCACCATCCGCTCCTGATTCTCCTCAAGATGCCCCGCAGCGCCCTCCACCATATAGCCCACGCAGTCTATCAGGCGGATGGAAACCTGAATATCCCCGTTTAAGGTCACCTTCGCCGCCTCGTTTGGAATGAATTTGGGCTCCGTGGTGGTTATGGTTTTTCCACCGGCGCTCTGGGGCAATTCGTCCTGGGCCCTGGACTTTGCATGCTCATCCTCCATGTAGGGCAGCACCATCTCATCCATAAACCGCTTGATAAAGGTAGATTTCCCCGTCCTTACAGGTCCCAGCACCCCTATGTATATCTCGCCGCCGGTGCGTTTTTGTATATCGTGATAAAGCTCGTATGTATTTACCGCATATTCCATATAACAGCCTCCTAATGTTACTGCTATATGTATATGCGGTCCCTCCCAGTCTCATGCCTGCCTGAAGCCTGTCCTGTGAAAAATCCCCGTCAGCGCATTACAACACGTTTGAAATTCTTCTTGCCCCGCTTTACCACAATGCCGTCTCCGTCAAAATCCTCGGGTCTGTAAAGCGTCTTGATATCGGTGATCTTCTCTCCATCCACGGCCACGCCGCCTTGCTCCACAGCCCGCCTTGCCTCTGATCTGGAGGCGGTCAGCCCCGATGCTGCAAGCACACCAAGAATGTCGATGGTTCCCTCCTTGAAATCCTCCTCTGTCAGCCTGCAGGTAGGCATTTCTGCAGCGTTTCCTCCGGCAAACAGCGCCCTGGAGCTCTCCTTTGCCTTTTGGGCCTCCTGCTCCCCGTGCACAAGCTTGGTAAGCTCAAAGGCAAGAATTTCCTTTGCCTCATTTAACTGGCTGCCCTCCCACGCATCCATCTCGTCGATCTGCTCTATGGGAAGGAAGGTAAGCATCCGCAGACATTTCAGCACGTCCGCATCCGCCACATTTCTCCAGTACTGATAAAATTCAAAAGGCGAGGTCTTGTTAGGGTCCAGCCACACGGCGCCCTTTTGGGTCTTTCCCATCTTCTTTCCCTCGGAATTTAAAAGCAGCGTGATGGTCATAGCATAAGCGTCCTTGCCCAGCTTGCGGCGGATCAGCTCCGTTCCTCCCAGCATATTGCTCCACTGGTCGTCCCCGCCAAACTGCATATTACAGCCATATTTCTGATACAGCATCAAAAAGTCGTAGCTTTGCATGATCATATAGTTAAATTCCAGAAAGCTTAAGCCCTTCTCCATGCGCTGCTTGTAGCATTCCGCCGTCAGCATCCGGTTTACGCTGAAGCACGCTCCCACTTCCCGCAGAAGCTCCACATAATTCAAGTCAAGCAGCCAGTCCGCATTATTGACCATAAGCGCCTTTCCCTCAGAAAAATCAATAAAGCGGCTCATCTGCTTTTTAAAGCATTCCACATTGTGGTCAATGGTTTCTTTTGTCATCATGGTCCTCATATCGCTGCGCCCGGAGGGGTCTCCGAT
>NZ_CEWDFQ010000464.1:0-1914 GCF_982438285.1 Acetatifactor sp.
GATATTCCAGCTCCCTTACCACCCAGTCATAAAGCGGCCTGTGATCCTCAAATTCCAGCGTACAGATAGAATGGGTAATCCCCTCTATGGCGTCCTCGATGGGATGGGCAAAATCATACATGGGGTAAATACACCATTTATCCCCTGTATTATGATGCGTCATGTGGGCCACGCGGTAAATCACAGGATCACGCATATTCATGTTGGGAGATGTCATATCAATGCGGGCACGCAGCACCTTTTCCCCATCCTTAAACTTTCCGGCCCGCATATCCTCAAAGAGAGAAAGGTTCTCCTCCACGGCTCTTTCGCTGCCAGGGTCTTCCCTTCCCGGCTGCGTCAGAGTGCCCCGGTATTCCTTTATCTGCTCCGGGGATAAATCCGAGACATAGGCCTTTCCCTTTTTAATCAGCTTTACGGCCGCCTCATACATCTGGTCAAAGTAATCCGAGGCAAAAAACAGCCTGTCCTCCCAGTCCGCTCCCAGCCACTTGATATCCTCCTTGATGGACTCTACAAACTCGGTCCGCTCCTTGGTAGGGTTGGTGTCGTCAAAGCGCATGTTGAATTTTCCGTTGTACTCCTTTGCCAGCCCGTAATTTAACAAAACGCTTTTGGCATGTCCTATGTGAAGATAACCATTGGGCTCCGGCGGGAAGCGGGTGTGAACCGTATCGTACACACCCTCCGCCAAATCCTTGTCAATGATGTTTTCAATAAAATTCTTTGTCTCGCTCATGGTGCTCCAGCCTTTCAGTGTACTTTACATCTGCCTTTTATCATATCACACTGACGCAAAATGATAAAGCAGTTTTTTAGTGATGAAACAGCCGGATTCCCGTAAAGGCCATGACCATGCCATATTTATTGCAGCATTCGATCACTGCGTCGTCCCGCACGGAGCCGCCGGGCTGGGCTATGTACTTCACACCGCTTTTTTTCGCCCTCTCAATGTTGTCGGAAAAAGGGAAAAAGGCGTCGGAGCCCAAGGTAACTCCCTCCATTTTCGAAAGCCACTCCTGTTTTTGCTCTCTGGTAAACACAGGCGGTTTTTCCCGGAAGGTTTTTTCCCATACGCCGTCCGCCAGCACGTCCATATACTCATCGCCCATGTACACGTCAATGGCATTGTCTCTGTCGGCCCTTCCCAGACCCTCCACAAACTCAAGTCCCATGACTTGGGGAGACTGACGCAGAAACCAGTTGTCCGCCTTGCTGCCTGCCAGCCTGGTGCAGTGGATTCTGGACTGCTGTCCCGCTCCGATTCCGATAGCCTGTCCGTCCTTCACATAGCAGACAGAATTTGACTGTGTATATTTCAGAGTGATCAAGGCAATTTTCATGTCAGTTAGAGCCTTTTCGGGAACATCCTTGTTTTCTGTCACAATATGGGACAGCAGGTCTCCATTGATATCCAGCTCGTTTCTGCCCTGTTCAAAGGTAATGCCGTATACCTGCTTTTTTTCCACCGGATCCGGCACATAGGACGGGTCTATTTGTATCACATTATAGTTTCCGCTCTTTTTAGACTTCAAAAGTGCAAGGGCTTCCTCTGTGTAGCCGGGCGCGATCACCCCGTCGGACACCTCTCTCTTGATCAGCCTTGCCGTGTCCACATCACACACATCGGACAGGGCAATAAAATCTCCGAAGGAGGACATTCTGTCCGCTCCCCTTGCCCTTGCATAGGCACAGGCCAAAGGAGACAGCTCTCCCAGGTCATCCACCCAGTAAATCTTTGCCAGGGTTTCGCTTAAGGGAAGTCCCACTGCTGCCCCCGCCGGTGAAACATGCTTAAAGGATGTGGCTGCGGGAAGTCCCGTTGCCTGCTTCAGCTCCTTCACCAGCTGCCAGCCGTTGAAGGCGTCCAAAAAATTAATGTAGCCCGGTCTGCCGTTTAACACGGTCACAGGC
>NZ_CEWDFQ010000465.1:0-1913 GCF_982438285.1 Acetatifactor sp.
GTATATAAATAAACGCCATTAGCATCCACTATTTTATATGGTGCTTTCATTGTCTTCATTTGTTCATATGGATACCAAATCATAGTTTAATTCCCCCTAATCATATAATGATTTCAACAGCTCAGTGGAAATATCCAACTCCGTATCACCATCTTTGACGCATGCAACAACCTTTGTGCCTGTTAAATATTCACACATTTTCAAGTTATCTTCATGCAGCATATTTTCAGGCTGAAAATGATTGAATATAATTCCCTTTAGCGGAATATTATTTTTTTTCATATAAAAGGCTGTCAGTCCTACGTTATTGATAGTTCCAAGCCCGGCATCTGCAACCAGGAGACAGCTTAACCCACATGCCTTAATAATATCCTGAAGCCAGATTTTTTCCTGTTTAAAACAAATTGGACACAGAATACCGCCTGAGCCCTCCATAGTAACATACTCATATTTCTCACAGACCACCCTGAATTTTTCAAGGACCCAGTCCCGACTGACAGGATTTCCTTCCAGCACGGATGCCAAATGAGGAGAAACGGCATGCTCATATACATATGGACACATTTCTTCCAAAGGTTGTTCAATCCCTGAAATCTCCTTCACATACATCGCATCTCCCGGAATCAGGCTTCCATCAGGTCTCCTGTGATTTCCACTCATGGCAGCCTTGTAGTATGCTGAATGTACACCGTTTTGTCTCAGCTTTTTCAAAATCAGACCTGACACAAAGGTTTTTCCTATATCAGTTCCTGTTCCTGTGATAAACAATTTTTTACTCATTGCAATACCTCACCTCATAGCCAAGTTCTTTTAACAGCATCATATCCGTATCAACAGTTATCCCTGCCGTTGTCAGCATATCACCTGATATTGCCGCATTTGCTCCGGAAATAAAGCAGCTTTTCCCTTTATCCTCAAGCAGCCCTCGTCCTCCTGCAAGCCGTATGGAGGCATCAGGAAGGATAAATCGGTATACAGCCACAATACGACGCATATCCTCTAGGGTCAGCCTTTTATTTTGTCCCATCGGGGTTCCGGGAATGGGATTAAGCATATTTACGGGAATACTTTTAATTCCAAGCTCCCTAAGTGTCAGTGCCATATCTATTCTGTCCTCCGGTGCTTCTCCAAGCCCCATAATTCCTCCGCTGCACACCGAAAGACCGGCTGCCTGGGCTGCACGTATAGCATTTATCTTATCATCAAAGGTATGGGTGGTACAGATGTTTGGAAAATTCCTGCGTGAGGTTTCCAGATTATTATGTACTCTTGCTACCCCTGCCTTCTTTAATTTTCTATATTGCCCTTCATTCAGCAGACCAAAGGAAATACACACGGAAATTCCTGTTTCTTCTCTGATTTTCCTTACAACCTCACACATCTTGTCCACTTCATCATCAGACAAACGTTTTCCCGAGGTAACAATGGAATAACGCAGTACTCCCTGTTGATGGTTTAATTTTGCCCGTGCAACAATTTCTTCCGCCGGCAGCAATGGATATTCTGCCGCATTTGTATGATTATAGGCAGACTGGGCACAAAAACGGCAGTTTTCGGAACACCTGCCGCTTTTCCCATTGATAATTGTACAAATATCAAATCCATTGGAGCAAAAATGCCTGCGAAGCTCATCAGCTTTCTGACATAATTTTTCCAAAGGCTGATTATACAGTTCCATTGCCTCCTGCCCTGTAATCAATTTTCCTTCAAGAATCTCATTGCCTAAAGTTTCCACATCAATCATAGTTCATTATATCCTTTCAGCTTTAATTAAGGGAATCAATCGTTTCCCTAGAATTGCCCCTATAATACACAACAGAATATCACCCGGAACAGTCAGTATAAAGCAATATAAGAACAACGGCCACAATCCTATAGGTGTTCCAAGATAAAAGTCACTAATCATATAGTAG
>NZ_CEWDFQ010000466.1:0-1908 GCF_982438285.1 Acetatifactor sp.
GGGAAAGAGATAACAAAGGAGAAAAGCGGTGAATATTGCATCTTTTTTACAGCCAAAGGCAGAGGTTACCTATCTGCGGGATGACATGACCATACGCCAGGGACTGGAGAAGCTGAAAAGAAGCGGCTACACGGCAGTCCCTGTGATCGACAGTGAGGACAGGTATGTGGGCGTGATCAGCGAGGGGGACTTTCTCTGGCATATTTTAAGCAGGAACGACACTCTGGAGGAGATTACCATGAAACGGCTGGAGCGGGGCGGCATAAGAAATATTCTGCAGAGCGGAAAGGTAAAGGCGGTATGTATTGATACGGATATGGAGGAGCTTTTGGAACAGGCGAAAAATCAGAATTTCGTTCCTGTGGTGGACGACAGAAATGTTTTTATCGGTATCATAACCAGGAGAGACATCATAAAGTACTTTGTTAGCCTTTGACTTTCAGAAGAAAAGATTATATAATCATCTATGTGTCAGGAAAATACGGAAATGAGGTAAGATTTCATCATGAAAAAGTTGGAGGAATACGTAAAGAGTATACCGGACTTCCCGGAGAAGGGAATTATTTTCCGGGACGTGACAAGCGTTCTGCAGGATGCGGAGGGACTTCATCTGGCCATCGACACCATGCAGGACATGATAAAGGATTTGGAGTATGACGTGGTGGCGGGACCGGAATCTCGAGGATTTATTTTTGGAACACCTATTGCGTATAATAACAGAAAGCCCTTTGTGCTGATCCGTAAGCAGGGAAAGCTTCCCAGAGAGACGGTATCCATTTCATATGATTTGGAGTATGGGCAGTCTGTCATTGAAATGCACAAGGACAGCATAAAGCCGGGACAGAGGGTATTGATCGTAGATGATCTGATCGCCACGGGCGGCACCACGGAGGCTATGATCAAGCTGATAGAATCCCTGGGCGGCCAGGTAGTGGGCGTTGTGGTGCTGATGGAGCTGGCCGGACTCCACGGACGGGAGAG
The DNA here is from genome assembly GCF_982438285.1 of Acetatifactor sp. NCBI lineage: Bacteria > Bacillati > Bacillota > Clostridia > Lachnospirales > Lachnospiraceae > Acetatifactor > Acetatifactor sp. The sequence continues at coordinate 982 of NZ_CEWDFQ010000466.1, forward strand.
AATTAAGGGCTATCGTCTGGAGTCGGCCATCTGTTATCCGGGAAAATAGACATGGGGCAAGACATGGAGCAGGCTTATGACAGAAGAAAAAAACGAGGTTATTTTTGACGACGGGAAAATAAGTAAAGCAGAGGAATTTGTGAATCCTGATGAGCTGTATCAGGAGCTTATTAAGCGTGTGCAGAAATACCATCCCAGCGACGACATATCCATGATTGCCAAGGCATATAAGGTGGCCAGTGAGGCGCACAAGAATCAGTTTCGAAAGTCGGGAGAACCTTACATCATTCATCCCCTTAACGTGGCTTTGATATTGGCGGATCTTGAGATGGATAAGGAGACCATTGTGGCTGGGCTTCTTCATGATGTGGTGGAGGACACCGTCATGACGGAGGAGGATCTGATAAGGGAGTTTGGACAGGATGTGGCGCTGCTTGTGGACGGCGTTACCAAGCTGGAAAAGCTTCCCCTTTCCGGAAATGGGGAACAGTCTGACGCCAAGCTGGAAATGCAGGCGGAAAATCTCCGAAAAATGTTTCTGGCCATGGCAAAGGATATCCGGGTCATTATCATCAAGCTGGCGGACCGCCTGCACAACATGCGCACCGGACAGTACTGGAAGCCGGAGAAGCAGAAGGAGAAGGCCAGGGAGACATTGGAGATCTGCGCGCCGATTGCGGATCGGCTGGGTATTTCCAAGATCAAGATTGAGCTGGATGATCTGTCCCTCAAATTTTTGATGCCTGAGGTGTATTATGACCTGGTGGAGAAGGTGGATCTCAGGAAGGACGCCAGGGAGGCCTTTGTCCAGTCCATTGTGGACGAGGTGAAGAAGCACATGGAGGCCACAGGGATCAAGGCCTCGGTGGGGGGCCGGGTGAAGCATTTCTTCAGCATTTACAAAAAGATGGTGAAGCAGAATAAGAC
>NZ_CEWDFQ010000467.1:0-1897 GCF_982438285.1 Acetatifactor sp.
TCACAAAACAGAGGATGTTTCTGTAAAATGACAGAATTTTAAACACACCCCTCACTTTTTTTTATTGTTGCTTTTCAAAAGGGAAATTATAATAAAGTTATCAAAAAACCAGCGCGCGCATCACACAAGACAACAGGAGGAGAAAAAGTGAAAAAGCGAGTGAAAAGCAGCAAAGTCAAAAAAGCAGTTTCCCTGATTCTGGCGGCGGGTATGTGCGTTTCCTTGGCAGCCTGTGGAAGCAGCGGTGAGGAAACACAAAGCACCCAGGAGGCTGCCCAGACCAGCGAGGCCTCCGGAGAAACCTCCCAGGCGACAGAAAGCCAGAGCACGGATACAGCGCAAGGCACAGGCGCATCCCTTAGAATTGCATGGTGGGGAGGCCAGGACCGACACAACGACACCATAGCGGCACTGGATCTGTATGCGGAAGAGACAGGATCGGAATTTACCTATGAATATACAAGCTGGACCAGCTATTTTGAAAATCTTGCCACCCAGGCTGTAGGAGGAAATTTGCCGGATGTTATCCAGATGTCCACCAGTGATATTATCAATTTTTCCAGAAATGGCCAGATTATCGATCTGCAGCCCTATGTTGACGACGGCACTATCGATACCTCCAATATGGCGGAAAACAGCTTAAACGGCGGTATGGTGGACGGCCAGCTGACAGGAATCACAACGGGCAACAACACATTTGCTGTAGTTTATAATACAGATATTTTTGATCAGGCTGGCGTGGAATATCCTACAGACGATTGGAACTGGACCGAATTTTTGGACACGGCAAAGGCTGTTTATGATGCAACCGGTATTCAGACAGAGATTCCCTTCCTCTCTGAGGCACGCTGGGTCATTGAGTCCATGGTGCGCAGCATGGGATATGATTTCTTCTCCGAGGACGGCACCTCTCTTCCCTGGGCGGAGGACGAAGCGGTAGTTACTGCTGTGACCAATACCATTCAGAGGATATATGACGGCGTTCAGGAAGGCTATCTGGTTGACCCTGAGGTACAGGTGGCGTGGTCAGCTACGGAGGATTACTATATTTCCCAGGGAAATTCGGCTATGTCCATGATCTTAAGCAATCAATATTCCATGTATTGCGGAGCCCTTGGACAGGAGCTTGGACAGGTGATGCTGCCCAGAATGGATGAGGGCACTCAGCCCGGTATGGCCTTAAATCCCAATATGTACTGGAGTATTTCTGCAAACTGCGAGAATCCCCAAGCTGCAGCAGAGCTGATCAACTATTTGATCAACGATGAGGAAGCGGCCAAGCTGATCGGTGCAGACAGAGGAATCTCTCTTTCCTCTTCCATCCGCGAGATGCTGGCAGCAGATCCTGAGACCGATGTGTACACCCAGGATTCCCTGGAGTTTATCGACAGAGTGTCAGCCCAGGTGAGCGTTACCGGTACGCCTGATCCTTTGAATTCCTCAGAACTGATGAATGTGATGAAAAATGATTATGTTGCGGTAATGTACGGTGAGATGACAGCGGAAGAATGTATGGCAGATATTATCGCACAGGCAGCTTCCATCCTTCCCTCATAATGCAGGAATTTTGGAAAGGAAAATGATACGGGGGAGCTTTGGCTCCCCTTTCTATTGCATGAAAACGCAGAGAGGAAACGGGGTATCACTATGACGATCATGGAAAAAGCATCTTCGATCAAGACAAGACGTCCGCGCCGTACGGGCAGCAGCTGGATAGGCTATCTGTTCATCGGCCCATGGCTGATCTGCTTTCTGGCATTTACGGCTGTTCCTTTTGTGACGTCCTTCTTTTTATCCTTTACGGAATACAATATGCTGTCGGCCCCTAAGTTTATCGGGTTTGATAACTATATTGAAATGTTTACAAACGACAGGCTGTTTACCACCTCCCTTGGGG
>NZ_CEWDFQ010000468.1:0-1891 GCF_982438285.1 Acetatifactor sp.
GAGAGGCACTGTGCCAACGCTCTGGCCGTGGCCGAATATTTGGAGGCTCATGACAATGTGGCCTGGGTAAATTATCCCGGTTTAAAGAGCAGCAGGTATTATGAGCTGGCCAAGAAGTATATGCCAAAGGGAACCTGCGGCGTGATCTCCTTTGGATTAAAGGGCGGCAGAAAGGCTGCAGAAAAAATGATGGATCATTTAAAGCTGGCTGCGATTGTCACTCATGTGGCGGATGCAAGAACCTGTGTCCTTCATCCGGCAAGCCACACGCACAGACAGATGACGGACGAGCAGCTTGTGGAGGCGGGAGTAGCTCCTGATTTGATTCGTTTCTCCGTAGGTCTGGAGCATGTGGATGATATTATCGCGGATCTGGAACAGGCCTTGCGGGAGGTATAATGCAAAAGGAGAGCGTATGGAGAGACTGGCGATTGTAGTTCCCTGCTATAATGAGGAGGAAGTGCTCAAGATTGCTTCCCAGGCTCTGCGGGAAGTACTGGATGATTTGGTGAAAAAGGAAAAGATAGCTGAGGACAGCTTTATTCTGTTTGTCAATGACGGAAGCAGGGACCGCACCTGGGAATTGATTGAGGAAGAACACAGAGCGCATCCCGTTCAGGTTTTCGGCGTGAAGCTGGCAGGCAATGTGGGACATCAGTTTGCGCTGACGGCAGGGCTCATTACTGCTATGGATATCAGTGATGTGACAATCTCCATAGATGCTGACCTGCAGGATGATGTGGCCGTGATTGAGGAGATGATCGATAAGTTTCATCACGGCTGCGACATTGTATACGGTGTCAGAAAGGAACGCAAAACGGACACTTTCTTTAAACGCACCACAGCTCAGGGCTTTTATAAGCTCATGGACCTTATGGGCGTAAAGACCGTTTACAATCACGCGGACTTTCGTTTGATGTCCAAGCGGGCAGTGGAGCAGTTTTCCAAGTATAAGGAGACCAATCTGTTCTTAAGAGGCATGATGCCTCTTTTGGGCTACCAGACAGACAGCGTCTATTATGACCGAAAGGAGCGGGTGGCCGGGGAGTCCAAATATCCCTTGAAAAAGATGCTTGCCCTTGCCTTTAACGGGATATCCTCCTTTAGTGTAAAGCCCATTAGTCTGATACTGGGAATCGGCCTGCTTATTGTTATAGTTTCGGTGCTGGCTCTCGTTTACGCCTTGATTTCCTACTTTACCGGACATGTGGTTCCCGGGTGGACCTCGCTGATTTTATCCATCTGGTTTCTGGGGGGCCTGCAGCTTCTTGCCATCGGTCTGGTGGGACAATATATCGGCAAGATTTATATCGAGGTAAAACACAGACCCCGCTACAATATTGAAAAGGTGTTGACCAGCGAAGATATTAAGGAAGCTTGACATGAATTGGGAAAAAAACGGATTCAGCTATGCGCTGTGGCTTTTGTATAGTGCCGCAGCCATTGTTTTTTCGGTCTGTGTGGCGGTAAGCCTGTGCACGGAAAAGGGATATGAACCGCAGATAGGGCTTGTGTTGTGCATGGGAGCGTTCGCTGTGGCCGGGATTGCCACACTTTTTGTACATAAGGCTGCGGCAGCAATTTCGAATCGCGGGACTGCGGCAGCAGGAGGCTTTTCCTTGCTTGTGCCGGAGTGTATCGGGGCAGTGGTTTTGCTTGCGGCAGGCATTTTTCTCCGGATACAGGCCATGCCGCAGACTCAGACACAGTCGGTTTATTTCGAGGCGGCAGAGGTTATGGAGGGACAGACGGTTCCCATGGTGGTGCATGGGGCTGTGTATGCCTATCTGCAGCTTTTGCATCTGCTTTGTCTGGTGTTTGGAAATAAAATAACGGTGGCCGTCATCTGCCAGATCGTTCTGCAGATGTGCGCTTTTGCGCTTCTCTACAT
>NZ_CEWDFQ010000469.1:0-1888 GCF_982438285.1 Acetatifactor sp.
CCGCATAGCTTAACTGCCGCTCCAGCAGGAGCAGAAAGGAGTACTCCTTGTGTATCTGCAGAAGATTACGCCTGTTTAGCAGGCTTCGTTTCCTTGCCGCCTCCTCCATGCCGTTTTGCGTTTTCTGCAGAAATGCAGTGATTTCCTCCAGCCAGCGTATCCTCCAAAAAAGCAGGTAAAACCCCAGAAAAATACAGCCAAAAATAATGCTTCTTACACCCATGACCTGTCATAAAATCCTTTCAAAAATTAGTTTTCTTTTTTCCTCATCCCAGCCCTTACAATGAAAAATCTCCATTACCTTGTAGTGCTCCATAAAAATCAGCGTCTGAAAGCAGTCCAGCATCTTCATCAATTCATCTCTGGAATAACGGCTGTCATACATGGCATAATCCACCAGCTTGTCCGGTGCCCGGTCCGCAGAGGGCGCATGAATGGTGGCCGCGCATATCTGCCCTGTATAGGCTGCATTCAAAAGATAAAGGGCCTCCGCTCCCTTCACCTCCCCGATGATGAAAAAATCCACATCCATGGTCAGACCCGCAATGCTGATATGCTTCAAGTCATAGCTCACCTGACTTTCCCCTGTTCCGGGAAGGGAATGGAGAAACATCATATCCGGGTGGAATTTCGTGGTCAGCTCATCTGCCTGCTGGGTCACAAGCACCGCCAGATCATCCGGCAGGGTCTCCTTCAGTGCATTTAACAGCGTGGTCTTCCCTGAAGAATTTCCGCCGCAGATTAAGGTTGAGCTTTTTCGGAATCTTTGAATCAAAAGCTGCGCCGTCTCTAAATCCAGCATATCTTTTTCAATCAATTCTTTCATCTGGGGAAAATTTTTGGGAATTTTGCGAATGCAGAGATAGGGTTCCTTACAGGTATTTACAAGAGGCATGGAAAGCGTAAATCTCAGAATAAAATCCGGATGGCTTTCCGTGTCCGTAAACCTTTGTATGGCGTTGAGATTGGACACATTCACTTGGTTTCTGGTGGCCACATAATCAATAAACTGCCTGTACTCCTTGGGGCTTTGAAATGCGATTCCGGCATCCTGCCGTTTTCCCTCTCGTTTGATGCGGATCTGATCAAAGCTTACCACACGGATATCCGATATCGTGCTGTCGTCTATCAGCGGCGACAATCTGGAGTAGCCGAAAATATACTGTTCAAACAGCCCCAGCAGCTCTTTATCGCCTCCCGGCGTGGGATAATAGACCGCTATGTGTTCCGAGGCCTCCCTCAGAAAATCCTCTTTGCTTAAAAGCCCCCGCTTCATCTGCATCAGGGACGGCTGCTTTCTGGTGGTGTAATCATTTACCAGTGCCTGCAGCTTTTCCTCCATGTCACTGGATACCGGAAGCTGCTGCAAAACGTCATCCTGCGTTTTCATTCTGATACCTCCCCGTCCGCCAAAACGGACATTTCTGCGATATTGACGGCGTTCCCCCAAAATCCATTTCGCGGCGATCATCCAAAAACGGAAAGAAAAAGTACAACGCCGTATAGCTTCATAAAAAATACATTGGAAAATCAGCTGATTCAGCTTAAGAAAAAATAAAATTTGAATGGAAACATTCTTGTTGGTGATTTACAATCTACACCCTGACCGGGTTATTTGTCAACCCCCTATTTTAAATTCTTGCAGGTGACTGCGAAACTCGCTGACAAAGTCACGAAACTGGTCATAATCACCAAAAACGGGTTCCAAAGCAATGCCTCGTCACCCCTATTTTGGTGATTACGCCCAGTGAAACAAAAGGGGGCTATTTTTTGTTTCTTAAATAGCTTATGGCACAGGCTATAATCAGAATGTTGGCAGACAATTCTATAATGGCCTGCAGATAACTGAAAAAAATAGACGCGGTCATGAAATTCCCCTCCTTTACAT
>NZ_CEWDFQ010000470.1:0-1876 GCF_982438285.1 Acetatifactor sp.
GAGTAATCCTCAATCTCAGGCTTCATGGACAGGATCAGTTCCTCCCTCACCGGAATTCCGTTATCCCTTAAGGCTTTTTTATAGCCCTGGAGGCGGAGCCGTCCAATGGATGCGTCCGTGGTCTTGGCACAGAGAATGGCGATATTTCTATGACCGCTTCGGATAAGATAATCCACCATTTTATAGCTTTCCTTTTCATCATTTACCGTCACAGAGGAATAGCAATGTCTGTTATACTCCCTGGGAAGCACGCCGATGGTGCTGAGCACGAATGGTACGTTAAGCTTGGCAAGCTTTTCCTCACTGTGATGAAAATAGCCGCCCAGAAAAATAATTCCCCGAAGCCTTTTCTCCTTTACCAGCTCAAGGGCCACATCCACCTCGTCCTCATTAAAATCTACATGCTGGAGCACCATAGAATATTTTTTCTTTTTGATCTGGGCCTCCATAATCTTGATCATCTCGCTGAAAAAGGAATTGCCGATTCCCTTTACCAGCACCGCAACGGCCCTTGCGTCCTGACGCTTCAGGTTTCTTGCGCTGTTGTTGGGAACATAGTTATATTCCCTGATAGCGTTTAAAACCTTCTGTTTCGTCTCCGGATTGATATCGGGGTGATTATTGATGGCGCGGGATACCGTGCTGACACCCACTCCGCAGATGCGGGCGATGTCCTTTATGGTAATTTCCTCCATAATGCTCAAACCTTTCTAAATCCCTGGCAGCCCAGCCCCTTTCACTTTGGATTTAACCAGCTTCAGGCCCCAAGACGGCCATACAGCCTTGTCATTTCCTTGATTTTTTCTGCCAGCTCTTTTGTAAACTCGCCGTCCTTCATCCTCCATTTCCAGTTATCCCCTATGGTGGACGGTGTATTGATACGGGCCCTGGAATCCAGCCCCAAATAATCCTGCATGGGAATCACCGCCAGAGACGCAACACTGGCAAGGGCTGCGCGTATCAGCTCCCAGGCTGCGCTCTTGTCAGGCTCCTCTTCCTCTAAACAGTGATACAGATTCAGATAATCATCGCACAGCCTTCGATCCTCCCCCGGCAGCGACCTGTACCAGCCCAGGATGGTGTCATTGTCATGGGTTCCCGTGTACACCACGCAGTTTCTGGTGTAATTGTGGGGAAGATAATCGCTTTCCTCTCTTGAATCAAAAGCAAACTGCAGTACCTTCATGCCGGGATAACCGGTTCTCTCCACCAATTCTATCACAGAAGGGGTCAAAAAGCCAAGATCCTCCGCAATTACTTCCTTTTCTCCCAGCTTCTTTTTCATGGCCTCAAAAAAGTCATAGCCCGGGCCCTTTTCCCAAACGCCGTTTTCAGCCGTAGGCTCGCCATAGGGAATGGAATAATAAGCGTCAAAGCCCCGGAAATGATCAATTCTCACCACATCATACCGAAGATAGCAGCTCTCCATGCGTTTCATCCACCACTCATATCCCGTTTCCTTATGATATTCCCACCGGTAAAGGGGATTTCCCCAAAGCTGTCCTGTTTCTGAAAATGCGTCAGGGGGACATCCTGCTACCGCTGTAGGCTCGCAGTTTTCATCAAACTGGAAAAGCCTGGGATTGGCCCAGGCGTCTGAGCTGTCCAGCGCCACATAGATAGGAATATCCCCAATAATGCCAATGCCCTTCTTGTTTGCATAGCTTTTCAGCCTTTCCCATTGTGTGAAAAACAAGTACTGCACAAATTGGTAAAAGCACACCTCATCCCCAAGCTTTTCCCGGTACTGCTCCATGGCCATGGGCTTTCTCAGCTTGATGTCGTCCTCCCACAAAATCCAGCTGATACCGCCAAAGGAATCCTTCAGGGCCATAAACAGCGCATAATCCTCCAGCCAGTAGCGGTTCTCCTCCAC
>NZ_CEWDFQ010000471.1:0-1871 GCF_982438285.1 Acetatifactor sp.
GAAAAAAGTAAATAGACTTAAAAAAGCTTTGTCCCCTCACCTTATTATTCAAAAGAAGGGCCAAAACAGTGGAGAGAAAAACAATGCAGATCACAAGCATGACCGCATACCCCAGGCTGAACCAAAAGGAGCTGCGAAACCTTTGGCTGGCCAGGGCGTCCATATAATTTTTCAGGCCGATAAAGGAATATTCTCTCGAGATGCCATTCCAATCCGTCATGCTGTAATAAATCCCGGCAAAAACAGGTATCACCGTAAAAAAGCTATATGCAAGTAAATTCGGAAGGGTAAAAAGGAAATGTGTGACATTCCGTTCCGAAAATTTTTTCTTTTTTGAAGGATGCTTCTTTTTCATAGGGAAATCCTTTCCGCAAAAAGGGAGCCTTGGGAGACAAAGGTTTTGTCTCCAATGCCCCCTTTGCTGTAATGCTTATTCAGAATAATAGTTCCTGATCAACTGGTCATATGACTCCAAAAACGCATCCACATCCTTGTCCATAAATAATTGCTGGAACAATACCGCCTGGTCGGATCGGAATGCACTGGACCATACAACGGAACCGCTTAAGGTAAAGGGCGCATCGTTGATTTCCTTCAAAACCTCCACATTGTAATTCACGCTCTTGATCACATTGGGGTTCATGTCTCCGTCACAGAATTCCTGAGCGATCTCCTCACTGGTCAGAAAGTCTATGAACAACAAAGCCGCCTCTTCGTTGCCCGTGCCCGCCGGAACCACATATCCCGTGTCATAGGCTCCTGCACTGCAGGCTTCCACTCCGGTGATGGTGGGGAATACAAAGCATCCATAATTCAAATCAGGATTCTGATTTGCAAAGGCATTAGCGCTCCAGGTGCCGTCAATCATCATGGCCGCATTTCCCATGGCAAAATCACTGATTGCCTGATCGCCGCTGGTGGCCAGCGTATCAGCCTGACCGTATTCCCTGATCTTTAGATAAGCCTCTGCGGTGGCGCGCAGCTCTTCGTCATTTACCATGGAATATTCTCCACTCAAAACCTGATCGTATTTCTCCCAGGGCGCATGGTCTGCGCTTCCCACATAAAGCCGGTCTACCTGCTGTGAAATCTTTGTGGAATCCTTATCACAAAAAACAATGGGCTGAATGCCTGCCGCCTGTAATTTTTCGCAGACCTCCACAAATGCCTCAAGGGTTGTGGGAACCTCCGCTCCCACCTGTTCAAAATAATCCTTGTTGTAGTAAACCCCAAATCCGTTTGTAGTCACCGGCATTGCATAGACATGTCCATCCTCACGGCGCATGTCTTCCACAGAGCTGTCCAAAGCCCGGGACAGAAACTCCTGATCATCCAGCGCCACGAAAATACCCTCGTCCATCATCTCCACAATCTGGGTGGAAAGTGCCGTAACCCCTGCCACGTCAGGCAGATCGTTAGAAGCCACACGAGTCACAAAAACCTTATTGGGATCCGAAGGGCACGTCTGAGTCACTGTGATATTCGGGTACTGCTCCTGAAATTTGGCAATCAAGCTGTCATACAGATCAAAGTTTTCCGGTTTGCAGTGAAAGAATTCTATTTCATAGGTTTCTTCACCGACTGCCTCTTGGGTCTGGTTCTTTGCCGTAGATGTGCCGGATGCAGCGGACGAAGTCTGGGATGACTGGGGCTCCTGCGCGGAGCAGGCTGCAAGACCAGCTGCTGCCATGACAGCCGCCATAGCCAGCGCTAACTTTCGTTTCATAGATTTACCTCCTTCAATACATTTCGTTTTTTGTTTCTTGTTCAAGCTGCTGTACCTTTATTATATGGACAGATTTCTCTCTTTTGAATGGCGCAGATTCATAAAACTTGCCATTTTATAATGACTTATCAAAAAGTACCTAATC
>NZ_CEWDFQ010000472.1:0-1870 GCF_982438285.1 Acetatifactor sp.
GCCTCCTCTCCCATATCTTTCGCGCTGATATGCGCGGTCCACAGCTCTCTGTAAAGAGAATTGTTCCTTAACAACTCTTTGTGCGTTCCCTGGCCTTTGATGCACCCTTGATCCATCACCAGTATCTTATCTGCGCCCACGATGGTAGAAAGACGGTGGGCAATGACAATCAACGTTTTCCCTTTTACCAGTTCATTGATCGATGCCTGAATAACAGCCTCATTCTCCGGGTCGGTAAATGCGGTAGCCTCATCCAGTACCACCACGGGGCTGTTTTTTAAGATCGCCCTGGCAATGGCAATGCGCTGGCGCTCCCCACCGGACAGGCTCCCGCCGCCGTCTCCCACCAGCGTATCATATCCCTTCGGCAGGGCAGAAATAAATTCATGGCAGCTCGCCTGCTTTGCGGCGCTTACAATTTCTTCGTCCGTCGCCCCCGGTTTCCCCATGCGGATATTTTCCTTCACGGACAGATGAAACAGGAAATTGTCCTGGGACACATAAGCCACGGTATCCATGACCTGTGAGAGCGGGATGTTCCGCACATCTACTCCGCCAATCTGTACTTCTCCGCTGTCCGCCTCCCAGAAAGAAGCGATGAGGCGCGCCGCCGTTGACTTGCCTGAGCCGGAGGGTCCCACAATCGCCGTCATACCGCCCGGTACCGCGTCAAAGCTAATCTGGTGCAATACCTCCGTATTTCCATATCCGAAGCAAACATTCCGGAAAGATATATGAGAATTAGGAAGTGTTACCCGTTCCTCCGGCCGTTGCATTTCCTCTGTTTCCAAAAGCCCGGCAATCTCTTTAACCGTGGAATCCACCATGGCAAGACTGTCCGTATATTGCAGCGCCTGAATCAGTGGCTTGACTAATCCAAGGGCGAGGATCACACAGGTAATCAAAACCGGCGTTTCCAGGCTGCCCTGTATATACAGATAGGCACCTAAAGGCAATACGCCCAGCAGGCAGGACGGCATAATAGAAATACCCGCCACATAGAAGCTGTTGGTCTGCTTAAACCAGGTCGTCTTTGCCGCTTCATTTTCTGTTACAGCATCCATATACCTGCCATAAGAGGCAGCGCTCTGGTTAAAAGCCTTGATGACTTCAATGCCGCCGATATATTCCACAATGGCGGCATCCATATTTTTCCCCGCAGTCAGTACACGGTCATACCGCTTTGCATAGTCCTTCATCATCCCCATGTAGCACACAAGACCAATAGGGATTGTAATCAGCGAAATCAAGGCAATGCGCCAGTCCAGGATAAAAAGATATACCATCATCAGAAGCGGGACAAGAATATTCGCTGTCAGCTCCGGTATCATGTGTGCTAGCGGCAGCTCCAGCTTTTCCACCGTATCCACCAGTAGGGTCTTGAATTTACCGGAAGGTGTATCCAGAATATAACCCATGGGCACACGGGAGAGCTTCGCTGTTAATTCCGTCCGGATATTCTTTAAAATCGTAAAAGCCGAGCGATGGCTGAGTATGGTAGAAACCGTTCCAATCCAGGTGCTCCCCAGATAGCCGAGAAGTGCGGCAAGCGCCCAGAAACCAACGGCCGTAAGGTCATAATTCTGTCCGCATATCTGAATCACAATCCGCGAAACCGCAAAATAGGGGACAATCCCGCACACAGAGCCAAGTATCGCCAATAAGACAGAGGCTGTCATTTTCCCTTTGCACTGTGTCGCAAACCGCAGGACCCAACTGAATGTGTTATTTTTTTTCTGTTCCATTTCCTGCTCCTTTCATTTTTTCTAAAACCGTTCCGCGCACAGTTCCAGATAAATCATCTCAAACTGTGCGGGCATAATAGCCATTGGAACATAGGCTCCCATAGGAGATAACGCAAATAAGCAAT
>NZ_CEWDFQ010000473.1:0-1865 GCF_982438285.1 Acetatifactor sp.
CTTTTCAGTGATCTGTCCGTCCTCGGTGAGCACCCCGTCATAGTCATAGGAGGTCACATCCGGGGTCAGCTCCTCGTAATAATTGGACCCGTTCATAAAACCAAAATTGGTGCCGCCCTCAAACATATAGATATTTACATGGCCCATCTGCAGCATCGTATCCAAATCCTTCACGCTCTCCTCCAGATTGCCCGTCTTATGTCCGCCGTTTCCCCAGTAGTCAAACCAGCCCACCCAAAATTCCGTGCACATCAGAGGCCCTGTCTTTGCGTACTGCTTCAGCACATCAAAACGCTCCCTTGTCCGGGAGCCGAAATTGCCTGTGGGCAGAGCGCCCGAAACCACACCGCCGTTGAGATTTTCGGCAAAGGGGCCGTCAGAGGTCACAAGGGGCACTGTGACGCCGTTTTGGTGCATCAGGTCACGCATTGTCTCCAAATAGCTCTTGTCGTTGGCAAAATAACCATACTCATTCTCCACCTGCATAAGAATCACAGGGCCTCCCCGGTCAATCTGCAGGTGAACCAAATGGGGCATCAGCTCTTTATAATATTCCTCCACATGCTTCAAAAAGGGCTCATAGCTCACCCGGAGGCGCATTCCATCCTCCTTGAGAAGCCAGGCGGGAAGCCCGCCAAATTCCCATTCCGCACAGATATAAGGGGAGGGACGCAGAATCACATACAGCTCCAGCTCCTTGGCAATGCTTACAAAGCGCTCCACATCCAAAATTCCTTCAAAGCAGAATTTTCCCTTTTCCGGCTCGTGCATATTCCATGGAATGTAGGTTTCCACCGTATTGCAGCCCATGGCCTTCAGCTTTTCCATGCGGTCCCTCCAATAGGCAGGCACCGTTCTGAAATAATGGAAAGCTCCTGAAATAATTTGAAAAGGCTTTCCGTCCAAATAGAAATTATCTCTAATCTCAAATGTTCTCTCCAAGGCGTTCCTCTCCTTTCTGTTTCTCAGGCTCTGTCTGCAGCTTCCTTCCCTTCACCAGGCACAAGGCCTCTTTTCTCTGACGTTCCTCCTCTTTGTCCTGGGCTGCATCCAGGATAACCTTATGAGCCTTCTTGCGTCCGGTGTCCTCCTCCACTGTCACAAAGGTGATATAGCCCGCAATGGCCCTTTCTTCTGTGATGGCCTGGACTGCCTTTATGCCCACCACTAGACTGGTGGTTCCCGCATATACTACACGGCTTGTAAAGCGCACTACCTCCCCCTTTTTCACAGGTCTGGAAAAAGACATGGAATGCACATTTCTAAGCACGATCTCCTCTGTATTTCCATGTTCACAGGCTGCCGCCGCAAAACCGGCCTCCACAAACCAGGCCGCAGCTCTGGCCGCGAAAAGTGTGCCGTGATGGTTCAAATCCTCTCCCTTCACCAGATGCAGCGTTTCATATTTCCGCATTTTTCTCTTCTCCTGTCTTAAGCTTGCCACTTCTTTTTGGAAAACGCACTACGTCAAGTCTCCCCCTCAGACCCCATGACCCAGGGCCATTTTCTTCCACCTTCCGGTCAGATATCTTCCCACAAACAAAATCACTCGGAATACCCAGTCAAGCAGCATGGCGATCCACACTCCCACTGCCCCATAGCCCATGTATACACCGATAATATAGCTGAATCCGATGCGGAACACACACATGGAAAAGATGGAGACCACCATGGTATAGCGCACATCATTGCAGGCCCGGAGCATATTCGGCAGTACAAAGGACAGCGGCCACAAAAATATAGCCATACCGTTGTGAATCATCACCAGAATATAAGCCAGGCTGGTAGTCTCCTCTGTGAGGCCGTAAAGCTTTAAAATCCAGGGCAGGCTTAAAAGAATGATGCTGTTTACCACAGCCGTATAC
>NZ_CEWDFQ010000474.1:0-1865 GCF_982438285.1 Acetatifactor sp.
GTAAAAAAGATTGCGGACAAGAGCGGACTTCTTGCGCTGAATGCCTCCATAGAAGCGGCAAGGGCAGGGGAAGCCGGCAGAGGCTTTGCGGTGGTGGCCAATCAGATCAAGGAGCTTTCCGCCAATACCGCAGAATCCACCAAAGACGTGGTAACCTATGTGGAGCAGATTCGCTCCGGCATGGAAAATTTGGTGGAATCCGTCAATCATACTGCAAACCGGCTTAAACAGGGCAATCAGAGCGTACACCAGTCCGTGGATGAAATGAATGTGATGAATGAGCGGATGAACGCTATTATCCGGGAGCTGGAAAATATTTACGGGGAGGCAAACCATCAGTCCGCACTGACCCAAAACTTTGTAGCCTCTATTGAAACTATTGCAGACAGCTATGACACCTTATCCCAGGAATGTATGGGAACAGGCTCCCACCTCTACCAGATCAGCAGAGAGGTGGACAAGGTGAGAAGCGACATGGCAAGGCACAATTCCCGGCTCTCCACCCTGGACTGGCTGACTATTTTCGAGATAGACCACCTGATCTTTACCTGGCGGGTATACAACAATCTGGCAGGCTTTGAGCAGCTTAAGATTACCCAGTTGAACAATCCCAAGGGCTGCAAGCTGGGTCTTTGGCTGGAGAGCCAGACAGCCCCCCGCATCTGCAATTCTGCGGAATTTAAGCAGACTGCCGCAGATCACGAAAGGCTTCACAAGTATGCCTGTGATTCCTGGTATGCCAACGACAAGGGTGACCGGGAGTCGGCTCTTTCGGCTTTCCATCAGGCCTATGAAGCCTTCCAGTCCTTCCAGACCTCCATCCACAGGCTGCAGGGGCTATTCTCCACTTAAACAGCTTTTCTATTGTGATGCTGGATTTTACGCGCTGCGTATTTCATAAGCAGACCCTTACTGGCCGCCGGTACTTGGGCTGCGTCCTTTGCGGCCCTATGTACCGCTGCGGTCATTTCGGAGCGGAAGCGCGTCTGTGTTGAAATATGCAGCATACAAAATCAGCTGCTCCCTACTTTTTCTCCTTGGGCGGAAACTTTGTGCGAAGCACATACCACAGAGCTCCCGCAATACATACAGAGGAATAGGCTCCGCTCACAATGCCCACCATAAGAGGCAGGGCAAACTCCCGGATACTGGTCACACCAAGCACATACAGCACACCTACCATGATATAGGTGGTCAGGGAAGTAAAAATACTTCTGGAAAGAGTCTGCGTAATGCTTTTGTTTACCACTTCCTTCAAATCCTCTTTCTTCGTCATCACCGCCATATTTTCCCTTACCCGGTCAAAGATAACAATAGTAGCGTTGATAGAGTACCCCACTATCGTCAGAATGCAGGCGATAAAGGTATTTCCCACCGGCATTCTCACCACTGCATAAAACGCCAGCATTACCAGCACATCATGAAGCAGCGCCGCTACAGAGCTGATACCAAACCGGATATCGCTGAACCGGATACGGATATAAATCAGCATACACACAATGGCAAGGGCCACTGCCAGCAGGGTATCTGTTTTCATCTCACTGCTGATGGTGGAGCTGATGGTTTCAGAGGTGATTTGATTCTCGTCCACCTGGAATTGCTCCCTAAACATCTCATTTAACGCCTCCCTCTGAGAGGTGTCCAGAGAGTTGGTCTTAAAAATCACTTCGTTGGAATCCTGCACCGTCTGAATCTGAACGGTGCTGCCCGTAACCTCCTCAATCAGAGGAACCACCTGATCGTTGACCTCCTCCAGCGTCATGCTCTCCTGAAAGGTAACGGTAGTAGCAGTGCCTCCCTGAAATTCCATGCTGTAATTTAAGGCATTTCCCGTGTTCACCTTATATACGCCCATAACGATAAGG
>NZ_CEWDFQ010000475.1:0-1854 GCF_982438285.1 Acetatifactor sp.
GCCTAATGTTCCTCATGCGTTTCCTCCTCCTTCCGGTCTTTGGAAATCCCTTCCAGGTCCTCCTCCTGCAGCCTGCGGAAACGGTTGATCCCGTTCACCAGAATCATCACGCTGTTCTTGGTGGTGTCAAAGACCCCCTCCTCATACATGGTATACACAATCAGCCCCAGAGGAACCGCCACAATCATCCCCAGCACACCTCCGAATTTATAACCCAGAAACAGTAAAAAAAGGGTAGGTATGGGAGGCACTCCGATAGAGTCCCCCACGATCTTGGGCTGTATCACCTGACGGGCAAGCTGCCCCACCCCCCAGATAATCAAAAGCCCAATGGCCATCTGATAATCAGCGCTCAAAATTTTTAAGACAGCCCAGGGCACCATAACAGTTCCCGTTCCAAAAAAGGGCAGGAAATCCAAAAACGCAATTCCCAGAGCAATCAAAAGTGCATAGTCCACACGAAGCACGCTCAGACCGATCACCAAAAGCAGGTACATCCAGATTTCAATTTTCAGCTGAGCCTTCAGATAGCCGCCCACCGCCTTTACCAGAGCCCGTTTCAGCATGCGGTAGCGGGCCTGTATAAAGGACGGCGTATATTTCCGAAACCATCCCCCGATCAGATGCCGTTCCGCCACAAAAAAATAGGCGGACAAAAGAGCCATGATCACACCAATGATAATGGAGGGAAGCTGTTTTGCAAAATTTCCCGCCGCAGCGATGGTGGGTGAACCTGCCCGGCTGAAAATTTCCCCCACATAGCTGCCGATCTGATCGGAAAAGCTTGTGAGAGTGTTCTGGATGTCTATAGGCAGCCTGCTGTAGATAATACTGAGATTTTCACCAATCTCCGCAAAATCCTCCTCCATGCTTTCCCATATCTGCGGCAGGGAATTGACCAGACCCACAATTTCCTCCACTAATTTTGCTCCCACAAGATACAGCACCAGCACCACAAGTCCGATTACCACTATGATAACGAACGCACTGCCCACCTTCCGTTTCAGCTTGATTTTTTCTTCAAAAAAGCGCACAAAGGGGCTGGCAATCAACGCGATAATCCAGCCCGCCACAAAGGGGGCAAAAAAAATCAACAGTCTGGGCACAAGAAAACAAACCGCCAGAAACACCAATCCGGCAATTGCCAGATTTGCCAATGCCTTGCAATACTTCTTCACAGCGCTCCACTCTCCCCTCTATTGCGGGCCTTCCGTCCCAAGGAAGGTTTCTATCACTTCATAGATTTCTTCTCTTCCCTGCTTGGTCTGCGCCGAAAAAGGAATGATAATCGTCTCCTTTGAGACGCCAAGTGTAGTTTTAATCAGTTTTATCTGGCTCTGTATCTGACTGCGCTTTATCTTATCCAGCTTCGTTGCGATAATAATAGGCTGAAAGCCGGTTCTGCAGATCCAGTCATACATAACCGCATCGTTCTTTGTAGGCGCATGCCTGATATCCACCAGCAGAAAAACCGCCCGAAGCTGTTTGGAACGGCGCAGATAATTTTCAATCATTTTTCCCCACTGGGCCTTCACATTCTCGCTGACCCTGGCATAGCCGTACCCGGGCAGGTCTACGAAGTAAATGGCTTCATTTACATTGTAATAATTGATGGTCTGGGTTTTTCCGGGCTGTGAGCTGATCCGCGCCAAAGATTTTCTATTCATCAGCGCGTTGATCAGAGAAGATTTTCCCACATTGCTCCTCCCCGCAAAGGCCACCTCCGGATAAGCATTATCCGGCAGCTTGCTGGTGATGCCGCAGACCGTCTCCAGATTTACACTTTTAATTATCATTTTTCCTCACTTTTGTCAAAAAAGCGCCGCCCAAAAGGCGGCGCCTGCTGCATAAGAC
>NZ_CEWDFQ010000476.1:0-1849 GCF_982438285.1 Acetatifactor sp.
GAGCATCTGCCTTACAAGCAGAGGGTCATAGGTTCGAGCCCTATAGGCCCCATTTTTTTGCCCATAGGTTATTGACAACTAATGAAAGTTAGTATATACTAACCTCGAAAATGAAAATCAGTTTCATTAGTTATAAAGGAGGCAGCATATGGGTACATTGATTGTTTTGGCGGTTTTGGCTGTGGCAGTAGCCCTGATTGTCAGAAGCATGGTAAAAGATAAAAAGAACGGCAAATCCATACAGTGCGGCGGTGACTGCAGGCACTGCGGAGGGCATTGTGGACATTAGGACAGAGTCAGGCCGCCGGGTAACACAAATGCAGAAGGACAGGATACTTTCCAGATTGAGAGAGAAGGGATGCAGGATCACAAGACAGCGCCTGCATCTGATTGACATCATACTGGAAAACGAATGCTCCAGCTGTAAGGAGATTTTTTATAAGGCGCTGGAACAGGACAATACTCTGGGTGTGGCGACGGTTTACCGCATGGTAAATCTGCTGGAGGAGATCGGAGCCATCAGCCGGAAGAACATGTATAAGGTGGCCTGCTCTGAAAATTGTATGATGGAGGATGCGTGTACGATTATGCTGGATGATGGCACGGTTTATCAGCTCTCCGCAAGAAGCTGGAACAGCGTAATCAGGGAAGGACTGAGGTCTTGCGGCTATCTGGAGGGACAGAAGGTGGCTTCCGTATCTATAAGACCTTGTGAATGTGAAAAACAGGAATGCTGACCATGGCATAATTTTGTATCTGCCTGTGGCGGAAATTGAAGATAACTTTTGATGAGATACAAAATAATGAAGCGGTAAAAACTTATATTCGGAGAGCGGATGAATCGTTAATTGCACTGGGATATACGAAGCACAGCTCATGTGAAGAAGGTGGCCTGGCTTGCCAGGATTGCAGGCTGTCTCCATGATCTCGGCAATGTGGCGAACCGGATTGATCATGCCCAGTCGGGAGCGGTCATGGCCTTTCGTATTCTGGACAAAATGGGAGCGGACCCGGAGGACATCGCCACCATAGTAACTGCCATTGGAAATCATGACGAATCTACGGCTTTTCCTGTCAATTTCGTTGCGGCGGCGCTGATTCTGGCGGATAAGACGGACGTGCGATATACCCGGGTGCGGAATCGGGATTTCGCCAGCTTTGATATTCATGACAGGGTAAATTATTCTGTAAAGAAAAGCGAAGTCCACATAGAGAAGGATTCTCATATTGAACTTCGCCTGGAGATAGATACAGAAATGTGTGCAGTCATGGACTATTTTGAAATTTTTTTGAACCGCATGATTCTGTGCAGAAAGGCGGCAGAGCGGCTGGGGCTGGGATTCTGGCTGTGGATTAACGGACAACGCCTGATATAGGTCAGGGAGCCATCAGGGTCTCCAGCTTTTTCAGGTATTGGAACTGTTCCTTTGCCTGACGGGAGGCCTCTGCAAAGAGCTTGTGGGCCTGCATAGGATGCTGGCGTTTCAGCACGTCATAGCGGATTTCTCCCTCCAGAAAGGTCTCATAGTCCAGTACGGGCTCCTTACTGTCCAGCACAAAAGGATTTTTTCCCTGTTCTTTCAGGGAAGGATTATAGCGGAAGAGGTGGAAGTAACCTGCCTCCACCGCTTTTTTTTCTTCCTGCTGAGAGCTTCCCATGCCGGCCCGGATGCCGTGGGCGATGCAGGTTGCGTAGGCGATGACCAGAGAGGGACCCGGATAGGCTGCGGCCTCGCAGATGGTTTTTACTGTATGGCTGTAATCTGCGCCCATGGCGGTCTGGGCCACATACACGTTGCCGTAGGTCATAGCCATGGCGGCCAGATCCTTTTTGCGGGTGGATTTGCCT
>NZ_CEWDFQ010000477.1:0-1829 GCF_982438285.1 Acetatifactor sp.
ACATTTTCCTGTGGTTTGGTGCGGTATGGAGTCCCGTTGGAAAATATGTGATCGTATACATCACATACCTCCTGCTTGGGTGGACCTTTGACATCATGGACATTTCCCTGAACAGCCTCTTGCCGGTCATGACAGCCGAAAACAAGGAGCGGAAATTCCCTGTCCCTCATCAAGGCACTCGGATACGGCCTTGGCGGCGCGGCGATTTCTATTCTCGCCCCCATCATCGTTGCGTCGGGCACACTGGAAAGCTACTATATCCTGATTTTCGGCTCCATGGCTGTCACCTTAGTGTTCTCCATCCTTGGCGCTTTGGGGGTCAAGGAGCGCGTAACGCCCAAAGGCACCGACGACGAACGGTATAGCCTGCGGGAATTGTTTCAGTTCCTTCGCTTCAAGCCAGTCTGGACGCACTTCCTCACGATTCTGCTATCCACGGTCGGCACCTCCCTTAGCAGTGGCACCGGCACCTTTTTCTACACTTATATTATGAAGGATCTCAAACTGATGTCAGGTGTTTCGGTTGTTTCCCTTGTGATTACTCTGCTCGGCATGGCTGTGGCACCTGTTTTGGCAAACAAACTCGGAAAGAAAAACGTTTTTCTCGCGGGGATCATCGTTGCCGTAGGTGGGTCACTGATCCGGTTTATAGATGTCCGGTCTCTGCTGCTGATCTATGTGGGCGCTGTTTTCGCCGGGATCGGTGGGGGCTTTATCGGGCCCCTTGCCTACGGCATTCAGGCCGACAACACGATGTATGTGCAATATAAAACCGGCAAACGAGCCGAAGCCGCCGTCGCATCCCTGTCCTCTTTTGTCTCCAAAGCCGCCCAAGGCGTTGCGGGGGCAATCCCTGGATATATGTTGGCGGTAACAGGATTTATTGGAGGAGCAGCGCAACAACCGCAGAGCGTCGAAGGCGGCATCATCTTCTGTTCCATCACGCTTCCGCTGATCCTGTGCGCTGCTGCCGGGCTGGTTTTTGGGACCTTGTACCCTCTTGGAAAAAAAGAAGTCGATGAAATAACTCTGGCGATTGAACAGGGTGTCTCCACAAAATGACCCCCCAAAAACACTTTTTCTTACACGCCATCCACCAGAAAATCCAATCGGCATCGGAATGCCGGGATTTATTACGGAAGCAACGCAGCAACCACAGAGCAATGAAGCATAATGCTGCTCAAAAATGCCAGCGCAGAGGAAAAACGGGAGTTCGCGCGGACCTTTTCTGTTGTCTTTCTGCCCTTGGTCATATAAATCTCCGTTCCGGCTGCTCGCCTCTCCTTGATTTCTTTATGACCATTATACCACTTTATCCGGTTCCGCAGCTGCTTTTTGTCTTTGATCCCGTGTTTTTTGCAAATAGTCCGTAAACTGCCACCGCCTCCAAAATAATCCTGCACTGCTTGCAGCTTTAGCTTCCTGTCGTAGTACTTGTTCCTTCTTCTTGACATAATAAAGCCCCCTTAGTGTAGACTTGAAAATTTTTGCTTTTTTAGATGTCTACTCTAAGGGGACTATATCAATTGTCAGCGCATTATCAGTGAATACAACTATTCAAAAATGAGCATTTTGATATATATCATAGGAGATTACGGTACAATTCCCCAAATTCTTTGTCACCTCCGCTGTATCACCCGATACAGCGGTATTTTTTTATCAAAAAGGAGTTTTCTACCTGATAAACGAGAACAAAATCCGTATTCTGTATGTTCAGCCGGGCAAGCATCCGGAAAAACGGTTCGCTATGAATAAGCTGCGCACTCTTCAGCAGCTTGTCGGTGGGGATATGCAAGCCGTATACCCATGGTCAAAGGACGATGTGGCGC
>NZ_CEWDFQ010000478.1:0-1821 GCF_982438285.1 Acetatifactor sp.
GCGCAAGCTGCGGATCATCCTTCTCATACAGACCGCTATCTTTGCAATGGTTTCCCTGTATCTGATTGTAAGCTCGGTAATGAACGTACTCAATCAATATAAAAATGCCGACAGAAATTTCATGGCCGGGTACGCCCTCAAAATAAGCGCCGCTCTAAAGCAGATGGAGGAAATCAGTCTTTTCCCCATTCAGCCTTTGTCCACCGGACAATATCAGGAGGTTTACTCCTATCTGGCAGAGGGCGCAACCTTTGTGGGAAACTACAGCTTTTCAAACGCCTTTTATGAAAAGGCCAAATCCTACCTGGATATCACCCAGGGCTTTGACCTGATCGCAATGTATGATTCCAGCAAAAAGGGCTTATACTGTTGGGACGGCGATGCAGTTTATAACGGAACCTACTGCGTCCTGGCAGAAAACAATCCCCAATGGTACCAAAATACTCTGGAAAACAAGGGAGGCGCTGTCATCATACCTATTTCGGATTTTACAGGCTCCGGCATTCCCTCCGCAGACGGGGAAACCTTGTGCGTAGCCCGTTCCGTAACCCACATCGGCAGATATGAAAGTATCGGCGTTTTGGTGCTTGGCATTTCCAGCGATGCCCTGGAGCATGAATTTGAAACACTCCGGGCCTCCCAAGAAGAGGATTTCCTGCTGCTTTATGACAATCAGTGTATAGCAGGAAACGAACAACTGCTGGGAGAGGAGCAGAAAACGATCTTGGACGGGCTTTTGCAGGACGGAAAGCACACCAGATATATTCTGCAGGATTCCAGTCTTTTCATGGTGAATTATTATCGCTTTGACGAGAACCTTTCCATTGCCACAAAGACGCCCCTGTCCTATATTTTAAGCGGTGTGCCCTCCGGGAATCTGCCATTAATCCTTTTCCTTTTTCTTCTGCTGCTTTTAATGTTTCTTTTTACCTTTTTTGCAACCTCCAGCATCAATCATTCCGTGTATCTGCTGGTGGAGGTATGTGCAGAAATGGAAAATGGAGAATTTAGCTCGTCCTCCCTTCCAAAGGATGAAATGAGCGGAGAATTCGGCATTCTTTTCTCCGCCTTTCACAGGATGGCTGCCAAAATAAACCATTTGGTCAATGAAATTCTCCAGCGGGATCTGGAAAAGAAAAATATTGAGCTTTACGCCTTAAGAAGCCAGATTAATTCCCACTATCTGTACAATACGCTGGAATCCATCCGAATGAAGGCATATACCCAGAAAAGCTATGATCTTGCAGAAATGGCCATGCTGCTGGGCTCCAATCTACAGTATAACTTAAAGGAAATCGATGATGAAGTGACCATCCGTGAGGAGATTGAAAGCGTCCGCAACTATATCAGACTGATCCAGCTGAATTACACAAGCGGCATTTGCTTTTCCGTAAATGTGGATGAGAAAATCATGCAGTACAGCGTCATGAAATTTATCCTGCAGCCAATTATTGAAAACACCATCGCCCATGCCTTTGGCGCGCCCCCGCAGACTCTTCAAATTGATATTATGGGGTATTCTATGGGAGAGGACATCATTTTGTCCGTGGCAGACGACGGGAAGGGCATACCTGCCAAGCGTCTGGCAGAGGTGCGCAAAGCGCTGCAGGGAGAGCCAAGCAAGTGCAGAAGAATCGGTCTAAAAAACATTAACCGGCGGATTAAGCTCTTTTATGGGGATGGCTACGGCGTTGAAATCAAAAGCACGGAATCTGTGGGCACCGTAACCTCCATCCGCATTCCCGCAGTCAAAGACAGAAAGGACAGCCATGTACCAAATTTTAGTAGTTGATGATGATGTGAATATCCGCACTGGTATCA
>NZ_CEWDFQ010000479.1:0-1813 GCF_982438285.1 Acetatifactor sp.
TTTTCCGCAAACCCGGGCTGCCGATCCTGATGGTGGAATTTCCGGATGGAAAAAAAGTGCCGTACTGGAATACCTTTTATCAGGAAGTGCATGGCAGACAGTATCTCGGACAGATGGATGTAAACATCCAGTCACCAAAAGTGTGGGAGTTTTATCGTGAAACACTGGAAAAAATAGCCTCTTACGGCGCGGCGATTGTGCGGTTGGATGCCTTTGCCTATGCGCCGAAAGCACCGGGAAAGAAAAACTTTCTCAATGATCCGGAAACGTGGGAACTTTTACAGAAGATCCATGCGCTGGCAAAACCTTTGGGACTTACGCTTTTGCCGGAGATCCACGCAGCGTATGATGAAAAAATATATGAGACACTTGCAGAAAAAGGCTATGCAACCTATGACTTTTTCCTGCCGGGTCTGGTCATTGATGCGATCGAGAACCGGCGGGGAACGTATCTTGCGGCATGGGCGAAGGAGATTGTGGAAAAGAAGATCTCCACGGTCAACATGCTCGGCTGTCACGATGGCATCCCGCTTCTGGATTTAAAGGGGCTGCTTCCGGAAGAGGAAATCCAGTCGTTAATTGAACGGATCGTATCCCGCGGAGGCATGGTCAAAAATTTACATGGCCAAAAGAATCTGTATTATCAGGTAAATGCCACATATTACAGTGCATTGGGTGCGTCGGACGAAAAAATGCTTCTGGCGCGTGCTATACAGATGTTTATGCCGGGCAAACCGCAGGTCTGGTATCTGGATTTGTTTGCCGGAAAAAATGACCATGAAGCGGTGCAGCGCGCGGGAGAATCTGGACATAAGGAAATCAACCGGACAAATCTTTCCACTGATCAGATCACGGAAGGGTTGAAAAAAGATGTGGTTCAAAAACAGCTTGCGTTAATCCGCATGCGAAATACCCATAAGGCATTTTCGGAAGGCGCAGAGGTAGCAATCTCCGGAGGGGAGAGGTCTCTGGAAATCCGCTGGAAATATAATAGTGCATTTGCAACATTATATGTAAATTTTGAATCAGGAACATATACAATAGTAGAAAGCAGATAGTTAAGTTGGGCTGTCGATTGTACATGAAACCTAAACTTTATAAAGGAATATATATCGAAAGCAGATGCGGCATTACTTGTGGGTGTCACAGCTCCAACTATTACCAAATGGGCACAGGACGGGAAGTTTAAAGTAATTGGTGCAGGACGTGTTATGAGAATTCATAGAGAAGAGTTTTTGGACTGGCTTCGAGATAGCCGGGGAAAGGAATATTAAATGGCTGTTGTAAAAAAAGAGGCAAAAAATATTGTGTGATTTATAAGGTTAAGGATGAGAACGGCAAGTATCATCAGAAATGGGAAACTTATGCTACCAAGACGGAGGCAGAGACTAGGAGGAAAGAGGTGGAGTATCGAATTGCAGTAGGCAATTTTGAAGTGCCTAAGTGTGTTCGATTACAGGAACTTCTTGAAGAATATATTAAAATCTATGGCAGTGACAAATGGAGCGTTACTACCTACAGTGGAAATGTGTCTCTGATCAATAACTATATTATTCCAACAATTGGAAATACCAAGATTACAGAGATCAATAACCATTTTCTGGAGAAATATTATAAGAAGCTTTTGGATATGCCGGCGGTTAACAGCACAAGAAATGCAGATGGATCCGGTGGAACTATTACACCTTCAACAGTATTTGAGATTCATAAGGTATTAAGGAGCTGTTTCCGCCAGGCGGTAAAGTGGGATATGATGGGAAAGAACCCGGCTGTGGATGCAACCGTTCCAAAAGCAAAGAAGCAGGAGCGTGAG
>NZ_CEWDFQ010000480.1:0-1807 GCF_982438285.1 Acetatifactor sp.
GTCTTTGACTCTTTGGTGTGTGGTTTTCTATCGGATTCTGGGAGAGTGTGAATCTGTGTGGGCCTATACCATAGCGGCAGCGGCCATGCTTTCCAGCCCCATGATCAGCGAGGTGGCGGTATGGTATCTGCAAAACGGCCTGTTTCTGGGCTATGGGGCCTGTGCGGCAGCTGTGCTTATGGGCATGGACAGCCTGCGCGCCGGGGTTGGGCTTTCTTTAAAAAAGCGTTTTTTCCGGATTTTTTTGTGCGCGGTTTTTGCCGCTGTGGCTGCGGGCTTTTATGAGTCCTTTATGCTTGTATTTTTGATGGGGATGGTGATGACCTTTTGGCTGGTTCGTGCGACAGACTGTAAGGAGTATGAAAAAAAGCCCCTTTCGTGGATTTTAAATGTGCTTGGAGCGTGCGTTTTGGGGATGCTTTTGCGGGCGGCGGTGACTGGTTTTCTCACGGCGGCATTTCATCTGGAGGAGCAGAAGCATGTGCTGGAGGACAGAGGGCTTTCGGAGATTTTTGAGGGAATTTTCTCCTGGTTTTCCCCTCAGGGCAGGGAGGAGCTTGTCTATGTGCTGAAGGATTTCTTTGTGAAATACTATCTGAACGCGGTGGTATACCTTCCCGTGATGGTTTTGGTGCTTTCGGTGCTTGTGGTGCTGTTTTTTTCCATACGGTATGCGGTGGGAAAACGGGACGGCTGGGTTCTGGCGGCGGGAGCGGGTATTATACTGCTTCCCTGGGTGCTTCCGGTGATGGAGAAGGTGGCCACCTATTACCGCTCCAGCCAATATGTGCCCCTGATCACGGCGTTTGCGGTTCTGCTCATTGCCTGGGGGATCAGAAATGGAAAGCGCCTGCCTGTGCGGGCGGCGGCCTTTTTGGCAGCCTCCCTGCTTCTCTATCGTCAGAGCTATGAGATGAATCAATGGTTTTATGTGGATGCTATGAAATATGAGGACACAAAGCGCACCATGGAAAACGTGGCCCTTTATCTGCAGGCAAACTGCGACACCTCAAAGCCGGTCTGCGTCATCGGCAGTTATCAGACGCCAAAGAGCCTGATCAGCAAGGCCTATTGTCCTGGGTGGTCGAAAAAATACACTTTGATAAAATTTTTAGTGGAGGGGCTCTCCCCGGAGCTTTTTGAAACATATGATTCCCCGGAGGGCTATGCTTTTGCAGAGACGCCAAGGCTTTCCTTTATCAACTGGGGGGCCACGGCCTTTTACGGCTTTGACAGAGAGCTGATTTCCTTTTGGTCCATGCATGGCTTTTCCTTTACGGAGGACGGCAATCTGGAGCACTATGCCCAGGCCAGGGAGCTGATGCAGGATGGACCCGCCTGGCCAAAACAGGGTTCCGTGGTGGAGCTTGAGGAGTATATTGTGGTGAATTTTGGAAATCAGGAAACGGGTGAGTAAAGAAGCATGGATCAATATAAAATCTTGGTGGTGGAGGACGATGCAGTGATTGCCGGTTCCATGAAGCTGCATCTGGAAAAATGGGGCTATCAGGTGGCGTGTGTGGAGGATTTTTGCAATGTGCTTTCACAGTTTGCTGCGTTTTGCCCTCATCTGGTGCTTTTGGATATTGTGCTTCCTTTTTTTAATGGGCATTACTGGTGCGGACAGATCCGTCAGATTTCCCAGGTGCCCATTATCTTTGTGTCCTCTGCCGGTGATAATATGAACATTGTCATGGCGGTGAATATGGGCGGAGACGATTTTCTCACAAAGCCCTTTGATTTAGAGGTGCTTTCCGCCAAGGTGCAGGCCCTGCTGCGAAGGACCTATGCTTTCAGGGGCCCTACC
>NZ_CEWDFQ010000481.1:0-1800 GCF_982438285.1 Acetatifactor sp.
GAATTGCTGTCTACTACAAGAGAAGGAACAAATATGACAGTAATTCCAGATGTTTTAAATGAATGTATCGGTGAGGAGCATTATGTTTATTCTTCTATCGGTACACAGGATGAGTGGATGGAAAAAATAAGATATAGCATGTATTATAGCAGACCGGCGGGTTTGGGTATAAAAACGAAAGGTTTTGACACAATATTTCCATATGGTTCTTCAGGACATTTTGTGAATGTCAGCGGCTATTCGGACATTACAAATCAGGTACGTATTACAGATCCCAATGACGAAACCAATAAAAATGTCTGGTATGATAAATCAGTATTATATGGCGCAAATTCAGACCATTTTAGACAGGCGATTATATGGTAAGGAGGTTTTGCCTTTATCTGTCTTGCCTTTGCGTACTTCTGTTGTGCGGATGTGCCGAAAGGAGGCCGATGATTTTGGAAGAGCCGGATGCCTGTTGGAAAGCGGCAGATACAGAGATTGAAAACTTTTTGCTGGATTCCAATACGAGAGTCAGGGGCGTCAGCGAGGAAGGATTCTATTATTCCAAAGAGACGGCTGATGAGGATGGAAAGCCAATTATAAGTTATTATTATCGTTCGCTGTCCGGGGAGGACATTCTGCTTTATCAGGAAGAATATCAAGGCTATCAGAGCTGGCGTATGATCGGCGCGGATATGATTTTATCAACTAGTATGGCTGATGGCGGAGTGAAGGTGTTGAAATTGACCCCGTCCGGTGAGGCTGTTGAGTTGTTTAGGCAGAATGCGGTACAGTTGCCATATATACAGTGGGCCGCAGGAAGGCTGCTGACGATCAGAAATTATCTCTGGGAAGGCGGCGATTACGAGAACAGGCTGGTATTGTCCGATCTGGGAACAGGAGAGGAAATAATCATTTATCAGGCTGTCATGAAGGAGGAAATCGGAAAAGGCGAGGACATTATCTGTGCGGCTTTAAGTGATAAAGAAGTTTTTTTCGCGGTAGAGGCGTTGGAAGAGGAGTCGGAGTTTTGGCTATATATTTATGAAATAGAGAAGGGAATCATAAGGGAAAGAGTGCGGCTGGGGGAAGAAAGACCGTTGTTTGCGGCTTATGAAGGAGGCAAGGTGTTTCTGTCGCTTACGGATGATTACACCTATCTGCAGGAGGCGGGCAGCATTGGGGAAATTATTGATGGGGAATACCAAGAGCTGAGCAAGGTACCCTTGATCAGCGCTTCTAACCTGATCCGTTATGTGGCGTTTACGAAAGAGGGATTTTTCCTTGCGGGCAATGAATCCGGTTATTTTTGGGACACTGGAAATAACAAAGTGTATGTATATGATTTTACACAGGTGCTGCAGGAGAGTGTAAGCAGAATCTGGCCTTCAGAGCATAGTTTTGCCTGCGTGGTTCAAAAAGGGGACAGATTGTTTTTGCGGACAATTGTCCTGGAGAGAGAGGATTGAAAGCAGGAGCCGGGTACTACAATGAGATTGTGGCCCGGTTCCTGTTTTCGTCTTATGATTGACAGAGAGTGAAAGCAAAGATAAACTGGTTTTATAAGAGGATAAAGGGGAAATCATGATTACAATAGCAGTTTGCGGAAAAGACAGCAAAATGAATCGCTGGCTGAAAGGAAAGCTGGAACAGTGGCTGCAGGAGTACTTTGCTGCCCACAAAACAGAAGTTTATGCCAGCGGCCGGGCATTGCTGCATGAGGCAGAGGAAGGGAAAAAATTTGATCTTGTTTTTTACGGAATGTGAGGGGAGGGTATATGATGCTTTTCGAGTACAGCCCTATCGGTTTATTCC
>NZ_CEWDFQ010000482.1:0-1780 GCF_982438285.1 Acetatifactor sp.
ATCAAGAAAGGCATTCAAAAGAGCCTTTTGTTAATCGAAAGACCTGAATTCATAAGGGTTTATTTAGAGTACAAAAAAACAAGGCGAATATCATTGAGAAAAGCAAATGGAAAGTTGCCAACGAACACTTGACACAAACGAAAAGCCATAAGGCTTTGACAAGCGGGAGCATTGTCTTTATAATAGGGAGCAGAGGATACAACCAGACACCTGCCGGGGACGGCAGATGAAAGAGGTGCTAGATGGAGAAAGAAATGATCATAGTTCTCGACTTTGGCGGGCAGTACAACCAGCTGATCGCCAGGAGAGTGAGAGAATGCAATGTTTACTGCGAGGTACATCCCTACAATCTTCCCGTGGGGAAGCTGAAGGAAATGAATCCTAAAGGGATTATTTTCACTGGTGGGCCAAACAGTGTCTACGGTGAGGATTCCCCACTGTGCGATCAGGCGGTGTTTGAGCTTGGGATTCCCATTCTGGGAATCTGTTACGGCTCCCAGCTTATGGCGCACATGCTGGGGGGAAAGGTGGCAACGGCCCCTGTGAGCGAATACGGCAAGACTGAGGTGACTGTGGACACCCATAAGGCCTTGTTCCAGGGAGTTTCAGAAACTACGATCTGCTGGATGAGCCATACGGATTATATTGAGAGGGCGCCGGAGGGCTTCTGCGTGACCGCAAAAACCCCTGTCTGTCCTGTGGCGGCCAT
Source organism: Acetatifactor sp. (assembly GCF_982438285.1). Classification (NCBI taxonomy): domain Bacteria; kingdom Bacillati; phylum Bacillota; class Clostridia; order Lachnospirales; family Lachnospiraceae; genus Acetatifactor; species Acetatifactor sp. The sequence continues at coordinate 710 of NZ_CEWDFQ010000482.1, forward strand.
GGAAAATGAGGAAAGAAAGCTCTATGCGGTGCAGTTTCATCCTGAGGTAATGCACACCCAGGAGGGAATGAAAATGCTGCACAATTTTGTGATCAATATATGCGGGTGCAGCGGCCAGTGGAAGATGGATTCCTTTGTGGAAACCAGCATCCGGGAGCTGAGAGAGAAGGTAGGAGACGGCAAGGTGCTGTGCGCGCTGTCAGGCGGGGTGGACTCCTCTGTGGCGGCGGTGCTTTTGGCAAAGGCGGTGGGAAAACAGCTCACCTGCGTGTTTGTGGATCATGGCCTTTTGCGCAAAAATGAGGGCGACGAGGTGGAAGCCGTATTCGGCCCACAAGGCCCTTATGATTTGAATTTTATCCGGGTAAACGCCCAGGAGCGTTTTTATGAAAGACTGGCGGGAGTAACGGAGCCGGAGCAGAAGCGCAAAATCATAGGCGAGGAATTTATCCGGGTGTTTGAAGAGGAAGCAAAGAAAATTGGTTCCGTGGATTATCTGGTGCAGGGAACCATTTACCCTGATGTGATCGAAAGTGGCCTTGGAAAATCCGCAGTGATCAAGTCCCACCACAATGTGGGGGGGCTTCCCGACTGCGTGGATTTTAAGGAGATTATCGAGCCCTTGCGGCTTTTGTTCAAGGATGAGGTGCGGAAGGCGGGACTGGAGCTTGGCATTCCGGAGTACCTTGTCTACAGGCAGCCCTTCCCGGGTCCGGGACTGGGCATCCGTATCATCGGCGAGGTGACGGCTGACAAGGTCAAGATGGTACAGGAGGCCGACGCCATCTACCGGGAGGAAATCGCAAAGGCCGGTGTGGATAAGGGGCTTGGACAGTACTTTGCAGCGCTCACCAATATGAGAAGCGTGGGCTGCATGGGCGATGAGAGAACCTATGATTATGCGGTTGCCTTACGGGCGGTGACTACCTCGGATTTCATGACTGCTGAGGCGGCGCAGCTGCCCTGGGAGGTGCTTGGGAAGGTGACGAACCGGATCGTGAATGAGGTGAAGGGGGTTAACCGGGTGGTGTATGACTGCACCAGCAAGCCGCCTGGGACGATTGAGTTCGA
>NZ_CEWDFQ010000483.1:0-1779 GCF_982438285.1 Acetatifactor sp.
GCACATGATCGTCCAGGGCTTCTGTTTACACACAGCCCCCTCAAAGGCAGCCAGATAGATTTCACGAAGCGTTCTCTCATCTACGTTGGAGGAACTGCTCATTCTTCTGGTCTCCTGGTTGTTTGCCAGAAAATGCTTGATGCTGGTTCCCACATTTTTACTCTGTACGCCCTTGATGAGGGCTCCTGCCATTTCAGTGGCTAACAGCGGGTCTTCGGAATAGTATTCAAAATTTCTGCCGCAGAGAGGGGAACGCTTTATATTCACCGCCGGACCTAAAATGACGCTTACTCCCTCCGCCTGACATTCATTTCCTAAAATTTCTCCCATTTCCTCCAAGAGCTCTCTGTTAAAGGATGCGGCTGTGGCACATCCCGCCGGAAAGCAGACGGCCTTAATGCTCTCATTTACGCCCAGATGATCCGCCTCCTGATCCTGCTTGCGCAGGCCGTGAGGGCCATCTGATACCATGGACGGTGCAATTCCCAGCCTTTCGATGCCTTTCGTATGCCAGAAATCGCCTCCGGAACACAAGGAGGCTTTTTCCTCCAGTGTCATTTGTGCAATTAATTCCTTGATCTTTTCTTCTTTCAAGCTCGTACCTCCTCCTGCCCGTTGAAACGGACCTCTGTTTCTCATTGTAATTTTATCCTATCAAAAAAAAGAAATTCCGTATATTTCTTTTCTTGACAAGAATATAGGTCAATCTTGACTTTTTCCTTCCTGCTTTCTATGATGTTTTTAGGGAAAGCAAAAAGAAGATAAGCACATCAGAAAGGGAGGAATTTTTCCGTGCATCAAAGTATTCATGAAGAAATACCGATATCGGAAGCTTTAGAGGTAAACTTTAGAATTTATGAGGACAGCAATCATCTGGTTCCCAACCACTGGCACGACAGTCTGGAGGTAGTGTATCTTTATCAGGGAACGATGAAGGTAACCATAGCGGACAAGGCTTATCTGCTAAATCAGGGAGATTTTATCCTGATAAACTCAGCAGACATCCATTCCACCTTCTGCGAAGCCTATGTAAAGGTGCTGCTGCTTCAGATTCCCCAGACCTTTTTAAAACAGGCCATACCAGGCTTTGAACAGGGCAGATTTTGTAATTTCTATCAGAAAAGCGATGCCTTAAACACCCACGCTTCTCCCCAGTTTCAGGAAATCCACAGTAAAATCACACAGCTTCTGCTGTGTATGGGGGAAGCCTTCTACCAGAAGCAGCCATGGTATTCCCTGCATTTTAAAAGTCTTCTGTATGAACTATTGTTCCTGCTTATGATATGCTTCCGGCAGGAGATCAATCCTGCCCTGCAGGTGAAAACGGCCAAAAATCTCAAACGCTTAGAAGGCATTCTCAATTATGTGAGGGATCATTATCAGGAAAGCGTTTCTCTGACGGAAATTGCAGAATTTGCCGGTCTTACCCCGGAATATTTCTGCAGGTTTTTTAAAAAATATATGGGACAGACCTTTCAGGAGTATTTAAACACCGTGCGCCTGACTCACGTGTATGAGGACTTGGCAGAAACAGATTTAAGCCTTACCACCATTCTCGGCAGCCACGGCTTTACCAACTATAAGCTCTTTATGCGCATGTTCCGCAATACCTATCACTGCACTCCTTCTCAGATGAGAAAAATCCTGTCAGGGAAAGACAAAGGGTTTTCAATAGACGCATGACTTTATCGGAATTGTGAAGCAAGCTGGCAAAAGTTACGAAACTGGTCATAATAACCAAAAACGGGTTCCAAAGCAGTGGCTAGTCACCCTTATTTT
>NZ_CEWDFQ010000484.1:0-1778 GCF_982438285.1 Acetatifactor sp.
CCCAGGGACAGATCGCACCGGTCTACTCTATTTCCGCAGGCCTTGACTATCCGGGAATCGGGCCGGAGCATGCTTTTTTGCATGACACAGGGAGAGCCTCCTATGTTCCCGTTACCGACGAGGAGGCGGTGGACGCCTTTGAGTACATTGCCAGAACGGAAGGCATCATATGTGCGGTGGAAAGCGCCCACGCCGTTGCGCAGGTGAGAAAGATTGCCAAAAACTACGGGCCGGATGAAAGCATCATTGTCTGCGTGTCGGGACGGGGAGACAAGGATGTGGCGGCTATTGCAAGATACAGGGGGGTGGATATCCATGATTAATCAGGAGAACAAAATAAAAAAGGCCTTTGAGAATAAAGCGTTCATCGCTTTTTTGACGGCAGGAGACCCGGACGCAGACAGCACCGTAGAGTTTATTCTGGAAATGGAAAAAGGGGGGGCAGACTTAATTGAGATCGGGATTCCCTTTTCCGACCCCACCGCAGAGGGAGTTGTGATTCAGGAGGCCAATCTCAGGGCACTGAAAAACAAAATGACCACGGACGGCGTGTTTGAGATTGTAGAGCGGGTGCGCAGACAATCCCAGATACCGTTGGCCTTTATGACCTATTTGAATCCAGTTTTTCACTACGGCTATGAAAGATTCTTTTCCCGCTGTCAGGAGCTTTCCGTGGACGGCATCATCATTCCGGACCTGCCCTATGAGGAAAAAGGAGAAGTGGCGGAAATTGCGGCGGCCCACAATGTCTGCCTTATTTCCATGATTGCGCCCACCTCGGCCAGCCGTATTCAGATGATTGCAAGGGAGGCGGAAGGGTTTTTGTATGTGGTTTCCTCCATGGGCGTCACTGGAGTAAGAAGCGAGATCGGCACGGATTTGTCATCCATTGTCCAGAACATCCGTCAGGCCACCAAGACGCCCTGTGCCATTGGCTTTGGCATCAGCACTCCCAGGCAGGCCAGGCAGATGGCTGAGGTATCCGACGGGGCCATTGTGGGGAGCGCCATTGTAAAAATCATTGCACAGTACAAAAAAGAAGCGGGACCAAAGATCAGGGAATATGTACAGAACATGAAGGAGGCGGTGCTGGAGGCAGCAGACAAAAATTTTCCATAAAATGATTGACAAACCGATACCTGCCGGGTATAATTAACCAGTGTGTAAAAAACACGCTGGCGGAAATGGTTCCGCTGGACAGTTGCATAGGAGTCGGATATGTTCATTAATTTATCTGAAGTGTTTTCATCCGAGGGCAGTAAGGAGACAGTGGAGGCGCCTGTTGAGCTGCAGAGCTTTCAAAGCAGGCTGGGCGATTTCCCCATTGTAGAGAAAACGCCTGCGGTGTTCACCTTTACCAATGACGGTGTGAATAAGGCGAAGGTGGAGGGCGGCGTGAGACTTGTCCTGAAGGCCGGATGTGACAGATGCCTTGCGGAAGTACCCGTGGTGCTGGATTTGAAGTTTGACAGAGTGGTCACTTCTCCTGAGGGCAGTACAGAGGAGGAAGCGGATGACATTCCTGATTTTATGGAAGGTTATCAGCTGAATACAGAGACTTTTGTGTACGATGAAATTTTAGTAAACTGGCCTACGAAGATTCTGTGTAAGGAGGACTGCAAGGGTGTCTGCCCTGTATGCGGACAGAATCGGAACCTGAGGGAATGCGGATGCGATACTTTTGTCCCTGACCCCCGTATGGCAGTAATAAAAGATATCTTCAACGCGAATAAGGAGGTGTAACGATGTCTATTTGTCCTAAGAATAAATCTTCCAAA
>NZ_CEWDFQ010000485.1:0-1776 GCF_982438285.1 Acetatifactor sp.
CAGCTATCTTTGAAACCTTACAGCGGCGTGGTACTCCCTATGACAGAGAAAGCTTTAAGCGCGTGGTTGCACTTGCCGATGATGAGGATATACAGAAGCGTTGGAAATTCTTTTTGAAAACCATAAAAGATAAAACGCTTGAGTTTTCGGTTGTGATTGAGGAAATACAAAAATTTCTTGAGTCTGTATTCGATGCGATTGTGAATGAGGATGAATGGCAGAAACAGTGGATAGCAAAACAGAATGAATGGTATTTACGGATAAAATAAAAGAGGTCATGCGTGATGAGACAGGGTTTCATTTCAGAGAAGAAAAAGTAAGATTGCGCATTGCCGGTATGAATATTACGTATGATATGGTGACCCAGCTCATGAAAAATAATCATATGCGGCAACCACTGTATGAAAATTTATTTACTGGATATGGAGAGGATGGGAAGAGAATGAAGAAGCGCAAGGATGATTTAACGGACGCAGGAAGAAAAAAGAAGGGGATTTTCGGCATGGCGCTGGCAGTTATTGCGGTCACGAGCATAACCATTTTTGTTTCCTGCGGGTACCAGCCATATGGGGAGAATGGCGGACAGATCACCGGACAGGCAGATGAACAGACAACTGAACAGACAACTGAACAGACATGGGCGGACGAAAAACAGGCAAACGAAAATCAGGCACCCAAGGATACAGAGGAGAATGCTGCAGAAACGGAAGATGCGTACATACCCTTTGATTATAATCACGAGTATAATAAATTGATTCGGTGCTATGGAGATAATGTTTATCTGGCAGCAGCAGACGGCATTTATTGCATAAAAAATGACGGAGCAAAAGAGCGTATTTATGAAAATTCATATCAATATCAGAGAGGGATGGAAATATATCAGAATTTCCTCTACTTCTGTGGCTCTGGGCAAAGGGGTGAAGATGAGGCGGCAACAATTTACCGGATGAATCTGGATACGCAGGAGGTAGAAGATGCGCTTGCAATGTTCAGCCAGGTGTTTGACGTTCTGTATCATATATCTATTTATGAAGATAAGCTGTATGTAGCAAGTGGATTGGAAGCAAAAAGAATCGGCTTTGCACTAAGCCGGAATGGCCAGATTATCCGACAGCTGGACGAAAAGGGCGAGGATTTTCTGTATAAACAGTACAATGAATGTATGGATTTGGACTGGAGAAGGATGCAGGTACCTTATGATTCAGAAGAATACTGGAATCTGGCTGAGGAGTCAAAGAAACGATATTATCCGGTAATGGATGTGGCTGCATGCAAAAAGCTATTGCGGGGAAAACAGGTTGTAAGCAGGTATAAGGATGAACTGTATAGAAGCATTTATCTGGAAAATGAGAATGGAGCTTATGAATTTTTATGTGACGCGGCTTATTATCTGTCGCCGATCATTACAGATACAGGTGTGTATTATGTATCCAATGAGCGCGGAGATATCGGGTATGTGGATTATGTAACCAAGACACCGCAATTATTTTATGCAGTAGAGGAAACGGAAGAGGTAACTCCGGTAAATTATGATGCTGATTATATCTATCTGATCCAAAGCTGTGATGTGGGTTTGGATGCAAATAATGATTGGATAGAGGAAACCTATCTGCTTCGCATTCCAAGGCAGGGCGGAGAGGCAGAGACTGTTTATCAGTTTGAGGGGGATTTACAAGAGTATGGGTCCCTTACGCGATGTGCCGCGTATGACGGCTATCTGTTTTTTGAGCTTCATGACCCGATAAGCCTTGAGGTGGATGCTGCAAGGACCTATGA
>NZ_CEWDFQ010000486.1:0-1764 GCF_982438285.1 Acetatifactor sp.
TCTAACATCCCCCACCTGAATGTCTCCACTGCCTGCGGAAGCGCTCAGATTTCCCTGACAGAAGCCGATTTCCGTATCGCCGCTGGCAGTAGACAGTATAAAATCCCCTTCACAGACTTCGATTTCCACATCGCCGCTGGATGCGGAAATGCTGCCTTCTGCCGCCCGCAAAAGTTCGGCCTGCACGTCCCCGCTTCCACTCTCCACCTCCAGCGTATCCAGCTGTTCAAAAAGCGCCCCCGGAACATACACCTTTACATACTCCCTTCTCCATCCCCCAAAGAAGTTCCGGTCTTTATCCCTGCGGATGGACACTACGCCGCCTGTCTTTTCCAAGGCTGCATATTCCTCTTCCTTGGCCTTGTAGGAAAAATATTCCTCCAAAATCAGAGCTTTCCCCTCCGTCTCGCAAAAAATAATATCACATCCCGTCTCCGAAAAATCCACCTTTAATTGCGACACATCTGTCACATTTAATTCCCGGGTATTCTGCAGTGTACAGAAAGGGCCTCCGCTCTTCCACTCCCAGCCGGATTTTCTGTTCCCTTCGGACAGACAGTAAACCAGCACCGCCGTCAGGCAAAGGGCCAGCACAGTTAAAATTCCAATCAAAGCTATTTTAAGTCCCTTCATGGCATCCCCCTTATTTCTCATCCTTCTTCAGACTGAATACAAGCGAAATAATGCTTTCCAGGCAGGCTAAAACCAAAAAGATCACCCAGGTAATCCCCCAGGCTCCTGTGGTAAAGCTCACCACAAAATAGCAGGCGATCCCCAGGGTCCACAAAACTGTGCTCAAGGCGTCCTTCACCGCCTTATCCTTCCTCCGCTCGCTTTTCCACGCCTTGTACTCTTCCACCATGTTTTCCTCTTTTTTCTGGTACCGGGGATACATCATGGAGCTGTAAATCAGCATACAGGTAGGAGGAATGCAGAGAATGCAGGCGAAAATCAAGCCAATCACTCCTGTTTCCATTCCAAGCAGGCTTTCTGTGTAATCCTCAAGACCGGCAAAAATAAGAAGCACCGCCAGCGCCAGAATATAAATCCCCACAGAAACAGACGTGATCACCGCTCTTTTTTTCTGGAGCTGTGCCTGCTGCCGGCCCAGGGGCTCCCTTTCCTCTTCCTCCCCTATCAGCTCTAAAAACAGCTCCTCCACATTCCCTATGGAATGAATCACAATGTCAAAGGCATCCTCCTCCTTGTAGCCCTGGCTTACCAGGTCCGCCAGCTTTTCCTCTCCATTGTTTATGATTTCCTCCCGCAGATCTACCGCCGCTCTGGTCTTGGGCGCATCCTCAAATAATGCCTCTATATATTCTCTGATTTTCTGATTCATATTTCCCTCTTTTCTGCGCCTGCGCGCTATTGCCTTTTCTTTTTCCTTCACTATCCCTTTTCAGTCTTCTTTGGCAAATGCCTTACACAAGGAGCCTGTCGATCATATTCTTGGCCTCTTCCCACTCCTTTTTATATCTATAGTAGGCCTCCCGTCCGCTTTCCGTAATGCTGTAGTAGCGGCGCCTTGCACCCACATTCTCATCTCCCCAGTAGGTACGGATATAGCCTGCCTGCTCCAGCCTCCGGAAAGCTGTGTACAGGGTAGCCTCCTTCAGCTCATAGGCGTTTCCCGTCTTTTTCATAATATCCTTATTAATCTGATAGCCATAGCTGTCATGAGAAAGCAGGCTGGCCAGAATGATGGTCTCTGTATGTCCCCTCAAAATATCGGACGTAATAGACATTCCCTCACTCCTTCCT
>NZ_CEWDFQ010000487.1:0-1758 GCF_982438285.1 Acetatifactor sp.
CCGCAATTTTGCCCGACAGGCAATCGTATACGCCAGGCAGCGTCAGAAACTTGTTCTCGGAAAGAATGCGCCGCAAGTCTTGGGCATGTTCTCTGCTCATAATCAGTTCCTCCTTAATCGTTTTTTCTGCGTGTTTATTTCCCTACGTTTGAAGAGCGTTTCCTCTCCCGCTTGTTAAAATTGTACAATATGTACATACAAATTGTCGAATGCCCTTTTTGATATGACCATATACCAAAAACAGAATGGAGAAATTGAGAAAAACTTTTGCACAGACCATAATAGTCTGATATCATTAACTGAAAGAGGATTTATCCCAGCTTCTTGTTTCGGACGCCCGCCCAGAAAGGAGCGTATCATGATTGACCAGCGGTTTTGCAAATATATCAAGACAATCGCGCAGTATCACAGCTTTTCCAAAGCTGCGCAGGCTCTCTATGTCTCCCAGCCCGCCCTGAGCCGTTTTGTGAAAAAAGTGGAGGACGAATTGGGCGTCACCCTCTTCGATCGGGACACCATTCCCCTGCGCCTCACTGCGGCGGGGAAGCGGTACCTGGAATATGTAGAGCAGTTTCAGTCCCTGGAACGGAGCATGCGCCAGGAATTCTCCTCCATGGGCCACCAGTCATACAACCGCATCACCATCGCCACGCTGCCGCTGCTGGGCATGTATGTTCTTCCCCGGATCGTTCCTGACTTTGCAGAACAGTTTCCCTCCGTGGATCAAAAGATCATTGAGTGCTCAAGCACGGAAATTCTCAAGCTGTTGGAGAACGATGAGGTCGACCTCTCCCTCACCAACCTGAAGCCGGACGCACCCCATCTGCGGTATGAGCATCTCATGGGAGACCCTGTTGTCCTTGCCCTCCGGTATGATGACAACATGGCTCAGCGGTATCCGAACTGCTGTAATAATCTGGAGCATCCCATTCCGGCGGACTGGTCCCTGCTTCAAGACCAGCCGCTGATTCTCTTACATTCCTGGCAGAATATGCGCACCGCGTCGGAAATAATCTGCCGCTATTACTCCTTTGTCCCTCAGCGCGTGGTGGAGGTCTCCAGCCTGCCCTCTGCCCTCAGCCTGGTGGGATGCGGCCGGGGTATGACCTTCATCTGTCCCTCCTATGTGCACTGTATTCAGCCGCAGACCCCATTAATCTACTTTTCCCTGCCGGAAATGGCCGAACTGACTGATATCGTCGCCGTTTTCCGGAGAGATAACCAGAATCCGCTGGTGGACGAATTTTGCCGGTGCGCAATTCGAAAGCTATATGATTCCTGACCCTTGCGCCGGCGGGAGCGGCGCGGATAAAAAGGAACCAGCAGAGCAAGGGGCGTTTGCCCCTCATACAGGCACATGAGATCCGGCTGCGCGTCCGGGCCGCTTGGTTCATCCCAAACATTTGTATAGTCCCCTCCCGTTGATGCAGCGAAGCATCTTATTCGGAGCGGCAGCCGTGCACAGTGGCTGTCGCTTTTTTGGCGGCCTGCCCGCCAATCCTAAGCGGGATAGTGCGTGCAGAACAGAGCCAAAAGCCTGGAAGGCCTTGGCTTTCCAGTGAAAATACCCATTGAAACAATGGCTGAATTTCACAAAAGGCGCCGGAAGCAGCGGCTTTTGTAAAATTGTGCGGCTCTTGCCCCGCGAATCAACTGCTGGAGCCGTTTGTTCAGCAGACATTCCCTAATAAAAAGGCAGGCTGCATGGTGGTTTTCCATGTGTCTGTCTTTAGCTTACCCCTTCATACAGCCGGGGGT
>NZ_CEWDFQ010000488.1:0-1753 GCF_982438285.1 Acetatifactor sp.
GCCATGCGTATCGCCTCCTTTTGTCCCGTTTATTATATATTATTCGGGACAAAAAGGCAATAGGCCTGTCCCTTTTCCTAAAGGTTTCCCAAGAAAAGACTTCTCAATACATCATAGCAAAACAAATCACGCTTTTATGTCCCGCGGCGCCCACGCTTCCCCCAGATTGACGCAGGCGTACACTGCCTGCGGATTCTGCTGTGTCATCCTCCAGAAGGGATATTTAATAATGACTGGGGTGTTATGTTTATTGCGCACCCAAAAACAAAGTCATTTTTACAGTTTTCCGTTTTGCCCCGCTGCTTCTGTCTTTCCTAAGATATAGAGGAAAGCAATGGCAGGAATCCGCAGAATGGGCACCATTGTTTCGTGTTTGGCAATGCCAAAATCGTCAAGCCGTTTTGTGATCAAAAAGGCGTCTGTGACTTTTGATTTTTCGTCCCGGCACAGCTCAACAATGGCATCCGTTGCCGCAATGTGGGAATTGTTGCGGTATTTCACTTCGCAGAGAATCTTCTGACGGGGAAGCTCTACCACCACATCAACTTCTTTCTGATTGTCCCTCGCATTTCTGAAATAGCCAAGGCTTGCAGGACTTCCCTGATAGAAGGAAACCATATGCTTGTAGACGGTGGTTTCCACCATTGCGCCCAGTTCCTTTTCGTCCGAAAGCACATCATCGATCATCAGCACCGCATTGCGGACGGCCGCGTCTGCAATAATAATTTTCGGTTTTCCTTTTAGCGCGCCCTTGCTGCCCACATCCATTGGCTTTGCCAGATAAATGAGATTGGACATTTCCAGCGCCTTAATGTAGCTTTCAATGGTTGCGATAGAAGTGTTCTCCAGTTCTTTCGCCGCCGTCGTTGCGTTAAAAATTTCCGTGGAGTTCATGCACAGATAGAGAAACAGTTTTTCCATCAACAGCGGGCTTCGGATATTAAAGAGCGACAGCACATCCCGCTTGATCACCTTATCCACCACATCTTCCCGCAGCATTCTCTGCGCGTAGACGTCATCGTCCGATAACACCAGTTCCGGAAAACCGCCGATCATAAGGTAACGGTTAAAATGATTTTGCAGCGGGATGAATTTATTCATCAGATCGCCAAGCTGCGCCGGACTCATTTTTTTCAGTTCCGATAAGCGTAGATCATCCGGCAGGAGTGGCAAATCCAGCTCAATCAGTCTGCAATACTCATAAAAGGACATGGTAGGGATTTTAAGAACGCTCCACCGTCCCGTACCGCTGTCTGCGGAACCCTTTTCTAAGACAGGGCTGGCGGATCCCGTGGCGATCAGCCGAATATCTTTCCGGCTGTCGTAAATCACCTTCATCCAGAGTTCCCAGTTTTCGGTGTACTGCACTTCATCAAAGAAGACGTACCTTGTGCCGGCGGCAGGGTACATTGCTTCATAGATGGATAGCAGATTTTCCGCGCTCTCGAGTTTCAGAATCGGATTATCAAAGGTGGCGTACAGGATATTTCTGGGATTTACGCCTTCGTCAATAAGGTGATCGATGATCTGATACAGAATCGTCGTCTTGCCCACGCGCCTCATGCCGGATAAAACGGCAAACCTTCGGATACTCTTATGTGTGAGTGTTCTCAGAGCCTCGTAATATGCCAGTCTCTTTTGCGGCTTGCTTTCTTCCTTGATAGCAGAAGGTGTACGCCACCACGGGTTATACTGCCGCAATACTTTCATGACCTGTTCATCATTTACAATCGCCATAATAATCACCATGCCG
>NZ_CEWDFQ010000489.1:0-1742 GCF_982438285.1 Acetatifactor sp.
CAAACTATCCACAACCCTTGTTGATTTTCCTATTTATAAACATACTTATCAACAAACTGTGGATAACTTCATTGGAACCTCTGTTTATAACTTGCATTTGAAATATTCCGCAATCTATATTACAATGAAAAGACATGATCACAATGCTTTTTTATGTACTTTTTTATGGAAGGACAGGCAAAATGGACGACATAAAGACAAATTGGACAGCCATTAAGGAGACCGTCAGAAGAGAATATAATCTCTCTGACATTTCTTATCATACCTGGGTGGAGCCTTTGGAATTTTTTAATGTAGAGAATGATGTGGTAAACATTATCATCCCATCAGATCAGGCTCATGCCTTAAATTATATCTCTACCAAATATAAGAGCTTTTTTCAGGTTACCATCACGGAAATGTTCAACCATAATTATGATGTGTATTTTCTGCTGGAAAATGACGTGAGCATAAAGGAGCTTCCTGAAAGCGAAAGCTCCTCCATGGGTTCTGCACATAATATCAATTATGAGAACGCAAACTTAAATTCAAAATACAACTTTGACACCTTTGTGGTGGGAAGCAACAATAAATTTGCACATTCGGCTTCTTTAGCGGTAGCAGAATCCCCAGGACAGGTTTACAACCCACTTTACCTTTATGGTGGTCCGGGCCTTGGAAAAACCCATTTGATGCACTCCATTGGACATTTTATCCTGGATCAGAATCCAAATATGAAGGTTCTCTATGTTACCAGCGAGGAATTTACCAACGAGGTGATCGAATCCATCCGAAGCGGTAACGCTGCATCCATGACAAAGCTGCGGGAAAAGTACAGAACAGTGGATGTGCTCATGGTAGACGACGTGCAGTTTATTATAGGAAAGGAAAGTACCCAGGAGGAATTTTTCCACACCTTCAATGTGCTTCACGGAGCCCACAAGCAGATTATTCTCTCCTCGGACAAGCCGCCTAAGGAAATGGAGACTCTGGATGAGAGATTCCGTTCCCGTTTTGAATGGGGCCTGATCGCTGATATTCAGCCTCCAGATTACGAGACCCGTATGGCTATTCTGCGCAAATATGCAGAGTCCTACGACAAGCAGATTGACGAGGAGATCATAAAATATATTGCAAACAATGTAAAATCAAATATCAGGGAGCTTGAGGGCGCATTTAACAAAATTATCGCCTTTGCAAGGTTAAATAAGGTGGAGCTCACCCTTTCCCTTGCGGAGGAAGCCCTGAAAGACGTAATTTATCCAAACAAGCCAAAGGAAATCACGCCGTCTTTGATTATCAATGTGGTGGCGGAGCATTTTGGCGTAAAGCCCGAGGATATTACCTCCAAAAAGCGCAATTCCGAATTTGTCCAGCCCAGACAGGTGGTAATGTACTTGTGCCGGGAACTGACGGATACCTCCTTTACCAATATCGGAAAGCTTCTGGGCAAAAAGGATCATACCACTATTATTCACGGCGTAAACAAAATTACCGCAGAGCTTGACACCAATGAGGAACTGCGCAATAAGGTGGATATTATCACAAAGAAGATAAATCCTTCATAGAAGATAAATCCTTCTTAGTTTTCCACAGGATGGTGTGGTTTGTCTGTTGAAGGAAGTGGAATGTATGTTGATAATTTTTCCCGCGAAAAACAGCAGTTAAAAATGGATGTGAATAACTGGCTGGTTATCCAAAAGTTATTCTGAAAGAATTCACCACTTATCCATTCCATTTTAAGCCGAATAATAGTATAATAA
>NZ_CEWDFQ010000490.1:0-1738 GCF_982438285.1 Acetatifactor sp.
ACACAGACGCACAGCTGCTGTCTTTAGTCTGGAACAACCTGTTTTCCAATGCTGTTAAATTTACAGAGCCCCACGGCAGAGTCTCCCTTTCCCTAAAGACCGAAGGAGATTTTGCCGTTGTACAGGTGTCGGACACCGGCTGCGGCATTCCCCCGGAGGTTGGCAGACATATTTTTGAAAAATTTTATCAGGGAGATACTTCCCACGCCACACAGGGCAACGGTCTGGGGCTTGCGTTAGTAAAACGGGTGATTGACATTGTAGGCGGAGATATTTCCGTAAACAGCCAGGTTGGGAAGGGCAGCACCTTCACAGTAAAATTCAGGAGAGAGCTGAATGGAACGTCTTAAAGCAATATTAAAAAAAATATTTTTTCTTCCTCCTTTGCCCACGGTTCTGATTTCCGTGCCTTCTTTTATTTTTGTGTTTGTGATGCTTGGCATGGAGGATCACTCCATTCTGGCTTATTTGGCGTATCTTCTGTCAGCCTACGCATTGATCATCACTGTAACGGGAATCAACGATGTAGTTAAAGCAATACACAATGGAATTGCCGGACTTCCTCTGGTAAAAAGGCTCCGCAATACCTCATGGGGAAATCGTCTGCTGGGAGATGTGGTTTTCCGGTCGGAAATCAGCCTTCACGGCAGCCTGCTCATCAACATCCTTTATGTTGGTTTTAATCTGTTTTCCGGTATCCGGTATTCTTCCCTGTGGTTTATTGCCCTTGCCTTTTACTATGCCTTGTTGTCAGTTATGCGGGCAGTGCTTGTGTTATACGTTCACCGCAGGCTGGTGGGAGAGGACATCACATCGGAATTTAAACGGTATCGGGCCTGCGGCATTATCCTGCTTTTCATGAATCAGGCGCTGGCAGGCATTGCGGTCTGTATGGTAACAAAGGACAAGGGCTTTTCCTACCCCGGCCTTATGATTTATGCCATGGCCATGTACGCTTTTTATATCACCATTGTAGCGGCGGTCAATGTGGAGAAATTCCGCAGGCGGGGGGGTCCGCCTCTTTCGGCAGCTAAGGTCATCAGCCTCACTGCCGCGCTGGTTTCCATGCTGTCGCTGGAAACCGCCATGCTGGCCCAGTTTGGAAACGAAGACTTTGTGTTTCGCCGTTTGATGCTGGGTATTTCCGGCGGGGCCGTCTGCGCCATTGTTCTGACTATGGCTATTTATATGATCGCACGATCAACCAGGCAGCTGAAAAGGCTGCAGGATAACAATTAAAAAACATCCTGTTAGAAAGGAAGATTGGTTATGGAAAACAGGAAGGATATTTTCAATTATACTTATTCTGCGAAACAGCAGGAGGAAATTCAAAACATCAGAAGCAAATATCTGCCTCCGGAGCAAAAAATAGATAAAATGGAACAGCTGCGCCGGCTGGACAAGAGCACCACAAAAATGGGCACCATTATCTCTATTGCTACGGGAATCCTTGGCTGCCTGCTTTTGGGAGTGGGCATGTGCTGCACTATGGTCTGGATGGAAAAGTGGTTTCTTCCCGGAGTCATTATTGGAATCGCGGGGATTGCAGCCATTGCTATAGCCTATCCGCTGTATACCCGTATCACCAAAAGGGAACGGGAAAAGGCAGCGCCCCAGATTTTAAAGCTGGCCGATGAGCTGGGAAAACCGGAGTAAAGACTTTCTCTGCAATTATCCCATGAAAATAAGGAGAATGCCATTTATGAATTGAACGCCTCCGTGCTGGAGGAAATTATGC
>NZ_CEWDFQ010000491.1:0-1722 GCF_982438285.1 Acetatifactor sp.
TACATGCCCTTTGCCCAGCTCTCCGAAGCTGCTTCCCGGCGTGCTCTGTACGCCGGGAAGCAGCTTCGGAGAGCTGGGCAAAGGGCATGTAAGGTTTGCGCTGGTGCTTCCTGTGGCAGACATACAGGAGGCTTTGGAATGTGTAAGAAAGAGTGGAATTTTGAGTGCCGGAGGGATGTAAAAAGCTTGTAAAAGCAATGTCAAGCATTTTTCACAAAAAAGGCACCTAAATTTCAGGTGTCTTTTTGTATATTTTTCATGGTCCTTCCACGTTGACATCCGGAGGATTCTTTTTTATACTATATTATACACGCACACAATATATTGCCTGTTAAAAGCAAGAGACACAACATATAGTGTTAAAACAGGTCAAAACAGATGAGATGAAGGGAATGGAGTATATGATCAGTAGTTTGGAACAGACAGGTACGGAAAATGAAAATTACGGTGCAGAATATAGACCGTTAAAGGATGTCTATGTAATTAAAAAGGATGGAAGCCGGGAAGCCTTTAACGTTCAGAAGGTGATTAACGCTGTGGGAAAAAGCGCATACCGGGCCTTGACAAAATTTACAGACGAAGAGAAAAGACATATCTGCCAGTATGTTGTGGATAAGGTAAATGAGCTTGAGGCAGATGAAATTCCGATTCCCATTATGCACAACATTGTAGAAAGCGCCCTGGAGCAGGTAAAGCCCGTGGTTGCCAAAAGCTACCGGGATTACCGCAATTACAAACAGGATTTTGTGCGCATGCTGGACGATGTGTATAAAAAGAGCCAGTCTATCATGTATATCGGCGATAAGGAGAATGCCAACACAGATTCCGCGCTGGTATCCACCAAGAGGAGCCTGATTTTTAACCAGCTCAACAAGGAGCTGTATCAGAAATTTTTTATGACCACGGAGGAGATACAGGCCTGCAGGGACGGTTATATTTATGTGCATGATATGTCTGCAAGAAGGGATACCATGAACTGCTGTCTTTTTGACGTGCAGAGCGTTTTGACGGGCGGCTTTGAGATGGGAAATATCTGGTATAACGAGCCCAAGACGCTGGATGTGGCATTTGACGTGATCGGTGACATTGTGCTCAGCGCCGCAAGCCAGCAGTACGGCGGCTTTACGGTGCCCAGCGTGGACTTGATTTTAGAGCCCTATGCGGAGAAATCCTACAGACGCGGCATTGAAAAGTACACGGGCCTTGGAATCAGTCAGGAGAGGGCGGAGGAAGAAGCCTACAAGGATGTGGTCAGAGAATTTGAACAGGGCTTCCAGGGCTGGGAGTATAAATTTAACACAGTGGCAAGCAGCCGGGGAGATTATCCCTTTATCACGGTGACGGCCGGAACGGGAACGGGCAGGTTTGCAAAGCTTGCCACCATCACAATGCTGAATGTGCGCAGGGGCGGCCAGGGCAAAAAGGAGTGCAAGAAGCCTGTGTTATTCCCTAAAATTGTATTTTTGTATGATGAGAACCTTCACGGGCCTGGAAAGCCCCTGGAGGATGTGTTTGAGGCCGGCGTAAAATGCTCCTCAAAGACTATGTATCCGGACTGGCTCAGCCTTACCGGAAAGGGCTATGTGGCCAGCATGTACAAGCAGTATGGAAAAATTGTGTCTCCCATGGGATGCCGTGCCTTTTTGTCCCCCTGGTATGAGAGAGGCGGAATGCACCCAGCAGATGATGAGGATACTCCTGTTTTTGTGGGAAGATTCAATG
>NZ_CEWDFQ010000492.1:0-1713 GCF_982438285.1 Acetatifactor sp.
CCCGTATATACCCTGAGAACTCCCTCCCAGGACGCCAGCCCCTTTCAATTCTATGAGATTCAAAATGAGGAAGCTGCTCTGCGGCATCTGCTGTGCAGACTGGGCGTCCTCCACTGCAGTGCGGGCGCTTCCCTTACGCTTTCTTCAAACCTGTTTCCCGCCTATGGGATTCTCCATTCCACATGGGGAAGCGTGCGGTATACCCCGCTTTCTGCGTCGGAAAATTCCCTGCTGTTAAATCAAGGGCAGTTTCTCCTTATAGACGGCAGAGTACCCCATACCCTTTCCACAAAGGACTTCGGCGGATTTAAGCTGCTTCTTTTTGACGGCTGCAGCGCCGGCTGCTACTGCCGCACTCTGCTGTCCGATTCTCTCTTTTTTGAGCCTCCCTCCCCCGTTTCTCTGTTACCCGGCTACCGCGCGCTGATCCGGCAGCAGCCGGTGGATTCCTTTCAGGCAAATCTGCTGCTCACAGAGCTTTTGACCCAAATGCTGTTTCAAAAAGCCCCTTGCGCAAAAAAAATTCCAGGCTATCTCACTGAGATAAAGGAGCTGCTGGATAAACGCTATTACACTGATCTTACTTTGCAGCAGCTGGAAATACGCAGTCAGGTGAGCCGCTACCGAATCTGCCGGGAATTTAAGGAGCACTATGGCATTTCTCCCATGCAATATCTCCACAAAGCCCGTATTGCCGCCGCCAGGGAGCTCCTTGAAAACAGCAATTTAAAAATCCATGAGATTGCCTCTTCCATCGGATATGAAAATGTAAATCATTTTATCCGCCACTTTAAAAAAGCGGCGGGCATAACGCCCGCCGCCTATCGTAAGAGTTCTTTATATTATAGATGAAACGCTGTCACGCTCCACAAGGCCTCCTTCTATCACATGAATGCCT
This sequence comes from Acetatifactor sp., assembly GCF_982438285.1. Taxonomy (NCBI): domain Bacteria; kingdom Bacillati; phylum Bacillota; class Clostridia; order Lachnospirales; family Lachnospiraceae; genus Acetatifactor; species Acetatifactor sp. Next base: position 899 of record NZ_CEWDFQ010000492.1, read on the forward strand.
ATCTGCCCCAGGTCCCCGCCCAGCCGGCTTCTTAGAATTTCCACACCTGTTTCCGCCATTTTCTCCATATTGACGGAATAGGTGGTCAGCTCCACATCGCACAGGCCCGGATAAAGATAATCGTCATATCCCACCACAGAAACGTCGCCCGGCACACAAAGCCCCCTCTCCTGGAGGCCTTTGACCACCTTGCTGGCCGTCAGGTCACAGTTACATACAAAGGCCGTGGGCATTTCCCGGGGAAAGGTAATATGATCAAAGCACTTTCTGCTCTCATCCCGGTCAGGGATAACCCATTTTTTTTCCACCGCCACTCCATGCTCCATAAGAGACTTCTGATAACCCAGGTAGCGGTCCGTAATGCTGTCGGTGGCAAGCAGTGTCCCCACAAAGGCAATCTTTTGATGTCCTTTGTCAAACAGATAGTTAGTAAGCTGATAAGCGCCGTAAAAGCTGTTGGAAATCACACAGTCCACCTTAACCTTGTTGTCGTAAAAATCCATGCACACAATAGGAAGATCGTTTCCCCTGCACAGCTGCTCCAGGTATTCGGTGCTGACGCTTCCCAGCACAATCAGGCCGTCGATCTTATTTTCCCGGATCAGTTTAATATCCTGCAGCTCCTTCTCCGCCGCCGATTCCAGAACCTCCAGCAGCACAAAGCAGTCCTCCTTTACCGCAGCAGTTGTGATTTTCTGATAAAGCTCCCAATAAAAGGTAGCATATTTTTCAATATAGATTTCCGCCACCAGCACTCCGATATTATAGCTCTTTTTTTCTTCGCTCCTGTTTGCGGAGGGAGCCTTATACCCCAT
>NZ_CEWDFQ010000493.1:0-1709 GCF_982438285.1 Acetatifactor sp.
GAGAAGGAGTGGGCCCTTCCCGCCGCTATTGAGGGAAAGGAGGTGGAATGGGAACAGGCTGCGGAGAATAAGGGAATTATTTTGTGGCTCATGGCATTGGCGGCAGCAGGCGCGGTCTACTTTTTAAAGGATAGAGATCTGCACGAAAGAATTGAAAAAAGGAAGAGGCGGATGAAAAGAGAATATCCTGATATTGTACATAAGCTGGCATTATATCTGGGCGCAGGAATGACTGTGAGAGGCGCTTTTCAGAAAGTGGCAAAGGAAGCGGAGAGGGGAAGGGGAGCAAAGGAAGCTGTTGGGCCTGCTTACGAAGAAATGCTTCATGCCTGCAGGGAAATGCAGGCGGGAGTGTCCGAAGGGGCTGCCTATGCCAATTTTGGAAAAAGAACGGGCATTCAGGAGTATATGCGGCTCAGTACGCTGCTGATGCAGAACCTGAAAAAGGGAAACAGCACACTTCTTGAGCGGCTGGCAGAAGAAGCGGATAAAGCCGGGGAGGAGCAGCTGCAGAGCGTAAGACAGCTGGGGGAGGAGGCGGGGACAAAGCTGCTGCTGCCCATGGTGATGCTGCTTTTTGTGGTAATGATTATGGTAATGCTGCCGGCGTTTTCTTCCATGGGTGTGGTGTAAAAAACAAAAATTGTAAATTGGCAGCTATCTGATGGAATAGCATGCAGAAGGGAGCAAGAATGCAGAAATTAAAAAACTTAAAGCAGCTGATAACGGAGGAGGATGGCATGGGAACGGTGGAGGTCATTCTAATCATTGTGGTACTTGTGGGTCTGGTCATAATATTTAAAGAACAAATTACGGATATTGTGAATTCTATTTTTTCCAAAATCACAAAGCAGACAAACAAGATTTGAGAAAGCCTGGATTGGAGGGGAGGCGGAAAATGGAAACCATAAGGGGAAAAAAGGACGCGTATCTGACGGTCTATCTGGCGCTGTCCATGGCAGTGCTTCTGGCTCTGTGCCTTGCGCTGCTGGAAGGCGCCAGGAGAAATGGGGCGGCCCTGGAAGCGGAGTGCATCGCGGAGATGAGCTTAAACAGCATTCTGGCAGAATACCACAAAGAGCTTTTCGAGCAGTATAATCTTTTTGCGCTGGATGCCGCTTATGGTACTAATTATCCGTCTCCTGCAAATACGGAAAGGCATTTGTGTCACTATCTGCAGCGGAATTTTTCTTTAGAGGACCTGTTTCTTTCCGATTACTGGTACAGGGACTTCTTTGCCCTGACTTTGAAAGAGGCTTCTTTGACTGGGGTTTCCATCCTCACGGATCAGAAAGGAGGTGTGTTTCGAAGGCGGGCGGTGGAGGCTATAGAGGCTGATGTGGGACTGACTGTGCTTAAAGAGCTTTCGGAATGGTTGAAAACAGTAGAAATCAACAGTCTTGAGGACGGAAGTGTGGAGCAGAAAAAAGCAGAGATCGACAGGCAGATACAGGAATACAACGGGAAAGAGATTCAGCTTCCGGATGGGCAATGGAAGGTTGTGGAGATTGAAAATCCCACCTGGAAATTGGAGGAGAACAAAAGAAAGGGTATTTTAAAGCTGGTAATAAAGGATCAGGAACAAATATCCCAAAGAAGCATTGCGGAGGAAACGCTGATAATGGACAGGATTAAGAAGGAAGAGGCCAACAGTGGGAATATGGATATCCATATTCCCGAGGAGGAATCCTTGGCGGATCAATTTCTTT
>NZ_CEWDFQ010000494.1:0-1696 GCF_982438285.1 Acetatifactor sp.
AATCCTGATGCTGTCCATGATGGTGCCGTCTATTTCCACAGTGATACCGCTGTATACCATGTTTTCCAGAATGGGACTTTTAAATTCCACCCTGGCTTTTGTGCTGCCGGGTATTTCCTCCGTGTTTTTGATTATGCTGTTCAGACAGGGAGCCCGGGCTTTTCCCCACGAAATCATACAAGCGGCCAGAGTGGACGGGCTGGGTGAGCTTCAGATTTTTTTCCGCATGTTCGTGCCTATTATGGCGCCTACCTATGTGGCAGCTTTGACCATAACCTTTATGAATTCCTGGAACAGCTATATGTGGCCCAGTATTATTATGCTGAATAATGATTCCGTCACTATGCCTCTTCTGATTGCAAACCTGATGTCCGGCTATACCCAGGACTATGGCTTGATTCTGCTGGCGGTTTCTATCTGTACAATACCTACCATTATTATTTTTACGGTGCTGCAGAGATATTTCACTGCTGGGATTACCGGCTCCGTTAAAATGTAATTACATCTGGGAGGGAAGGAATCATGAAAACCTTAAAAAATGGCAAATTATGGTATGATACCCAGGGCAATGTGATCCATGCTCATGGGGGCTGTATGCTTAAGAAGGACGGTTATTATTATTGGTATGGTGAGAACCGAAACGATGATAATTATATCAGCTGCTACCGTTCTGCGGATTTGCGGAAATGGGAATTTCGCAGACACATTCTGACTATCCATTCTCCCGTCAGTCAAAGCAGGGTGAGAGCATCCCTTGCGCTTGTAAACGAAAATGGGGGGAAGGTGAATCTGGAACGTCCCAAGGTGCTCTACAATGCTGCCACAAAAAAGTATGTGCTGTGGGTGCATTATGAAAACGGGGAAAATTACAGGGCGGCGGCCTGTGCCGTGGCCACCTGCGACGTGCCTGACGGAGATTTCGTTTATCACGGGCACTTTAATCCCTTTGGATATATGTCGAGAGACTGTACTTTGTTTCAAGAAGAGGACGGCACGGCTTATTTTATTTCCGCGGCCAGGGATAATGCGGATCTGCATATCTATCGGCTTCAGGACGATTATCTTAACATAGATTCTCTGGTGAACCAATTGTGGCAGGGAGAGTACAGGGAGGCTCCGGCTGTCTTTAAGAGAAATGGCACCTATTATATGCTGACCTCCTTCTGCACGGGCTGGAAGCCCAATCAGGGAAAATACGGAACCGCTGAAAGCATGGACGGAAAATGGTCCACACTGAAGGAATTCGGGGATGAAACTACCTTTCATACCCAGCCGGCCTTTGTGCTGCCCTTTGGAAGTCCGGACAACAGAGAATTTCTCTATATTTCGGACCGCTGGGACGAAGAAGATTATAATAATTCCAGCTATGTCTTTTTGAAGCTGTCATTTGACGCTGAGGGCGGCCTGCATCTGGAATACGATGAGAATGTGCCCCTGGAGATGGAGGAAAGGCAGGAAGAAGAAAGGAATTGATGATGGAGAAACATATGGAAATTCCTGACATCCTGACTGCCTGCTCCGGCAGGCGGATAGAGAACAGCCAGGACTGGGAGCGCTTTCGGCGGCCGGAGCTTTTAGATCTGTTTACAGGGTGCATTTATGGCTACTGTCCTTTTCCTTTGCCCTCGGTGGTATCCTATGAAAGAATAGGAGTGATCCGTCAGGGGTCATGGGGAAGGCGGGAACAGCTTGTACT
>NZ_CEWDFQ010000495.1:0-1689 GCF_982438285.1 Acetatifactor sp.
ACTTCCGGAGAAACTGAAAATCAGGGTGGTACAGGTGCATCCCAGCCGTCAGTACAGGAAGGCGGAGCGGGTAATCAAAGAAGCACTGCTCTGGACTGGGAAGCTGTGGGGAACAGTGTACAGGAACGTCTCGCTGCCCTGGAAGAAAATACTGCTGTAGCTGATGTGAATATGAATTTTGTTTCAGCGGAGGAAGTACAGGTTCCGGCAGAGGTGCTGGCGTCTATTCAGGGAAGGGAAATCACTCTGGCCTTCCACAATGGCCAGGGAACGGCTGTAAGCGTAAGAGGCATGGAGCTGACAAATTCTGTGCTGGCAGGCTTAGGAGTCCAGGGTACCGTGAACCTGACGGTAGTATGTGATGAAGAAAATGTGCCGGAGAGGCTTTTGCGCACGGGAACACGAAACACCTTGTTTTACAGGCAGTTTTCTGTGAAAAATGCAGGTGAAATAAATATTCCTGTGAACATTCACATTGCGGTGGGACAGGAATATGCCGGGAAATATGCAAATTGGTACAGACTGGATGAACGACGCCAGATGCTGGTTTATGAGGGCTCATACCAGGTGACCAGAGGCGGGCAGGCTATGTTTGCCATAGACCGGGGCGGAGCGTATCTGCTGACAGTTACCGATGAAAAACCGGATGCGAATGGCGCGGGCTGAACTGTTATTTCATATGGGAGACATCATGATTCTTTGTAGTCATGATGTCTCTTTTCATAGTGCCTTGTTTCCTGCATTCCCCGGTTTTTATCACCGCCCTCTTTTCCCACCGGAAAAAATGTGTTATACTATGTTGGATAATCACAGGAACAAAACAGGAAGGAATCATGGCAAGGCACAACAGAGGACTCAGCTTTTATAAGAGAAGGAAGAAGATAAGCCAGGCGGCAGTGAGGGAAATATTCAGCTGGATTTTCGGCATACTCGCTTCTGTTTTTATTGCGGCAGCGGCCAGCTTTTTCTTTGGCATGACCACAGAGGTGGTAGGTATTTCCATGGAGCCTTCCCTGTATAATGGTCAAACAATACTTGTGGACCGGTTTCTGTATATTTTATCCTCTCCCAGACGGGGAGATGTGGTGGTGTTCCTTCCAAACGGCAATGAAAAATCCCATTATTATATAAAACGGGTAGTGGGCGTTCCGGGGGACACTTTAAGCATTCAGGATGGAGTCCTTTATGTGAATGGACTTGAGAGCGAATGGGTCACGGAGAAGATTCTTGACCCGGGAATTGCCGGGAATCGCTATGTTTTGGGGAGCGGAGAATATTTCTGCATGGGGGACAATCCAAACAACAGCGAGGACAGCCGATCGGCTAATATCGGTGCCGTGCGGGAGGAAAATATCATTGGGAAAGCGTGGTTTCACATGGCGTGTGAGGAATCAGGCATGGGCTTCGTAAAATAACAGACAGAGGTATTTACAACATGAATTATCAATGGTATCCGGGTCATATGACGAAGGCAAAGCGTATGATGCAGGAAAATATAAAGCTGATCGACCTGATTATTGAGCTGGTGGATGCACGTATTCCCTTAAGCAGCAGAAATCCGGATATTGATGAGCTGGGAAAGAATAAGACGCGGATTCTTCTTTTAAACAAAGCGGATATGGCGGATTCCGGTTTTAACAACCCGTGGGGCCGGGGTTTTTTTGAGAGGGGGAGGGTTTTGGTTGTGGG
>NZ_CEWDFQ010000496.1:0-1688 GCF_982438285.1 Acetatifactor sp.
GTCCCTGCAAGGCCTCCCCAAGCTCTTTGCCAGGGCGCATGCCTATGTCCATCAAATCCCTTCCTGTAACCGCCAGGTCCTTTAAGCACACACACTGCCCCAGAGAACGCATCTCCTGGTACAGCTCCTGCCACTTTTCCAGCCGTTCCAGCTTTTCCTGGCGCAGATAATCACTTTGAGCCAAAATGTCCGCCCTTTTCACGCAAAACAGCATTGGCAGCATATCCACTCCTATTTTATTTGCCAGACGACGCATCCGGCGCATATCCGGCTCCCATTCGTTTCCATAGTCATGATAAAGCACCAGCTTTTTCACCAGGCCTATGGTGTCATTGTCGAAGCGCAGCCTCTTTAAAATCTGTTCCGCCAGAACCGCCCCCAGGGACGCATGATGATAAAAGTGGGTAAGCCCTTTTTCGTCCCAGCTTAAGGTATCCGGCTTTCCGATGTCGTGAAGCAGCACCGCCAGACGCAGAATTTTATCCGGCTCTGTCTCCTTTAGAGCCTGCAGCGTGTGTTCCCCCACGTTGTAGCAGTGATGCGGATGTATTTGCGGCGTTTCCATGGCCCGGTCAAATTCCGGCAGAATCACTTTTGTGACGCCTGTGTGATATGCAATTTTAAGAAATTCCGGATGATCGGAGGTGATGAGCTTTACCAGCTCCGTCTGAATACGCTCAGGGCTGATATGGGAAAGATTGGGCGCCATTTCCCGGATAGCTTCCCCGGTTTTTTCCTCAATGCGATATCCCAGCTGGGCGGAAAAACGAATGGCCCGCATCATACGAAGGGCGTCCTCCCCGAAGCGCTCTCTAGGGTCCCCAACACAGCGGACAACACCCTCTTTCATATCCTGAAGCCCCCCAAACACATCAATGAGGCCTCCCTCTTCATTGTAGGCCATGGCATTGATCGTAAAATCTCTTCGCTTCAAATCCTCTATCAGGCTGGGTGTAAAAATAACCTCCTTGGGATGACGGCTGTCCTCATACTTTCCGTCAATCCGATAGGTAGTCACTTCAAAACCCTCCTTATCCAGCATCACCGTCACTGTTCCATGCTGTATTCCGGTGTCAATAGTCCGCCTAAACAACGCCTTTACCTGCTCCGGCCTGGCTGAGGTAGTGACATCCCAATCCTCCGGCTCTCTGCCCAGTATGGAATCTCTGACGCAGCCGCCTACGATATACGCCTCAAATCCGGCCTGGCGGATGGTCTCTATAATATAACTTGCTTTCTGTGGCATCTCTATCTTCATATTAATTCCTCATTTCTACGTTCCCCTTTGTGTGCCCTTTTACATATCCTGCGTCCCTGCGGCCTTCGCTTCAACACCACCTGCCGCTGCCATTTCCCGCAGAACGCTGATGCCAAGGGGTACTGCAATCAAAAAGGAACACACATCAGACCAGGTCTGACACATCTGTACGCCCAAAAGCCCAAAAAATTTCGGCAGAATCCAGATAAAAGGCAGGAAAAACAGTCCCTGTCTGGCCGCCGCCACAATAGAAGCCCGGACAGCCTTTCCTATGGACTGCAGCATCATATTGCTCATCACAATCCAGGCATTCAAGGGAAATGCCAGGCACTGCAGCCTAAGCGCAAGGGCGCCGATGCGGATCACTTCCGCATCCTCCCTGCGAAACAGCATGACCAGCGGCCTTACAAAAATAAATCCCACTGCAGAC
>NZ_CEWDFQ010000497.1:0-1678 GCF_982438285.1 Acetatifactor sp.
GGCGGAGCTGGATAACCGTTTTCATGACATTTTATATGAGGCCTGCAGCAGTAAGATACTGGAGCATCAGCTGAAGGATTTTCACCAGTATGTGCTGCGGGTGCGCAGAAAAACTCTTTCCAGCGCGGACAGAGGGCCTAAGTCCAATGAGGAGCATGAAGAGCTTTTAGAGGCAATCAAGGCGGGAAACGCTGGGCTGGCAGAGCAGCTTGCCAACCGCCATATGATAAATGCCTATGAAAATATGGTAAAAAATGGGCTGAATGAAGCCTACGGGAAACAAGAAAAGGAGACCGAAGCAAATGGAAAAAATTAAGATGACAACGCCTCTTGTGGAAATGGATGGAGACGAAATGACCAGAATTCTCTGGAAGATGATCAAGGATGAGCTTTTGCTTCCTTACATTGATCTGAAGACAGAGTATTATGATCTGGGCCTGGAGCACAGGAATGAGACCGACGACCAGGTGACGGTGGATTCCGCAAAGGCAACCTTAAAGTACGGTGTGGCCGTAAAGTGCGCAACCATTACGCCAAACGGCGCCCGGATGCAGGAATATCATCTGAAGGAAATGTGGAAGAGCCCAAATGGCACTATCCGCGCCATTCTTGACGGCACCGTGTTTCGTGCACCTATCCTGATAAAAGGGATTGTGCCTTATGTGAAAAACTGGACAAAGCCCATCACCATTGCCCGTCATGCCTACGGTGATGTGTATAAAAATGCAGAGATCAAGGTACCGGGACCGGGCAGGGCGGAGCTTGTTTACACGGCGGCAGACGGCACGGAAGTAAGAGAGCTGATTCACAATTTTGAGGGGCCTGGAATTCTTCAGGGTATCCATAATACGGAAAAGTCCATTTCCAGCTTTGCAAGAGCCTGCTTCGGGTATGCGCTGGATACTAAACAGGATCTGTGGTTTGCCACAAAGGACACGATTTCCAAGAAATATGACCACACCTTTAAGGATATCTTCCAGGAAATCTATGATACAGAGTACAAGGAAAAATTTGAAAAACAGGGGATTACTTATTTTTATACCCTGATCGATGATGCGGTGGCGCGGGTGATCCGCTCCGAGGGAGGATTTATCTGGGCCTGCAAGAATTACGACGGAGATGTGATGTCGGATATGGTGGCAACCGCTTACGGAGATTTGTCCATGATGACCTCCGTGCTGGTTTCTCCAAGCGGAGCCTATGAGTACGAAGCGGCTCACGGCACCGTACAGCGCCATTATTATAAGCATCTGAAGGGAGAAGAGACCTCCACCAATTCCATCGCTACCATCTTTGCATGGACCGGCGCTCTGAAAAAGAGAGGGGAGCTGGACGGCAATGAGGCGCTTTGCGCGTTTGCGGACAAGCTGGAGAAGGCCTGCATAAAGACGGTGGAGGATGGAAAGATGACCAAGAGCCTTTCTCTGATTTCCACCTGTGAAAATCCTGTGATTTTAAACTCCCTGGAATTTATTCAGGCGATACGTGAAACGTTGGAGACGCTTCTGTAGGGAAAACAATGTAAATTAGTCAGAACCGCCCGTCTAACGGGCGGTTCTGACTGCCTTTGCTATCTTCCCTGCAAATGGGAATCTATAGTTTTCTCCTGTGAAATAATCATATTTGCAGATCTATACTCTCATGTGGGACTCTTTCTAAAAAATCTCTCTCTTCGATA
>NZ_CEWDFQ010000498.1:0-1676 GCF_982438285.1 Acetatifactor sp.
ATCAGTGGAAGGTGGAAGAATTCGGCGGAAATGCTTCAGTGTATGTGATAGACGGAAAAACCGGAGATTTTATTATGGACACCTGGCATAAAACCCTTGGTAATTTGATTGATCTGGGAAGCCGCAGGATGAAGGCCGGCTACACGCCGGAACAGTTTACAGAGGATATTTTTGCAGGAGAGACAGGTTATGTTGTCTTTGTGTCAAGGACCATAGGGGACTATTTATATTTGTATTATGAGCCTTTGGAGATAAACGAATGGAGGCTTGCGATTTCTGTTCCTGAAAGCATTGTCTACGAGGACGCATATCATATCCGGCAAGTGTTCTATCTGTTTCTGGCTCTTGAGTTTCTTTTTTTCCTGCTTTATCTGATCTGGGTTTTGAAATATGTGAGACAGGAGACCAGAGAAAAACAAAAGAGGCTGGAGCTGATCAGCCATATACATGATGTGGAGCAGCTTTTGTTCATCGCCCATCAAAAAAATGAAAATATAGGCCTGGCTTTGGAGAAGATTGCGGAAATGACTGCATCCCAGTATGCTTTTTTTGAAACGGTATTGGATGAGACAAAGCCCCAGCTGTATTTGTGGCAGAGGGGCAGAAAAGCTGGAGAGGATTCTTTTCTGGAAACCAGGCAGGAGTGTGTGTTCCAGGATTATTTTCAGCAAAACAATAAGGATATAGCTGTTTTCAATGAAATAGAGGCCCTTCATGCTGGGAAAGAGATTTATAATTTGTTTAAGGAAAAGAGGCTGAAAAATTTAGTGGCCATTCCCGTAGAAAATATTAACGGAGCCCTGATCGGGGCTCTCGGGATTATCAATACGGACCTGAAATGGGTGGACTATGAACAGCTCAAAAGCGTTACCTTCAGCTTTTCCATGTTCTATCACAATATGCAGTCTTACACCATTGCAAGGAAGATGGGAGAGATCGATGTGCTCACGGGGCTGTTAAACCGCAACCGCTTTGAAAGGGATATCAGCTTTTACCAACAGCTGCAGGGAAGGTCTTTGGCCTGCATTTATCTGGATGCCAACGGCCTGCATGAGCTGAATAACGAAAAGGGCCATGCGGCAGGAGATGAAATGCTCAAAAATATTGCCGGGGAAATCAAAAGGGAATTTGGAGAGGAAAGCACCTACCGCATTGGCGGAGATGAATTTTTGATCTTTGTGACGGGGAAAACCCGGGAGGAAGTCCTGGAGATGGCGGCGAAGGTGCAGCAGGCGGCAAGGGAGAAGGGCTACGATGTGTCCGTCGGGGTACAATGGACGGAAAAGGTGGCTTCCGTCAGCCGGCTGATGAAGGAAGCAGAGTGGCAAATGTACGCGGACAAGGAAAGATATTACAGGGAGAGAGGAAAACGGCGCTGATAAGGCAGCGGTCTACAAAGCCGTCCTCTGCATACAGATAAGTCATACGCTTATATCGGCGTATGGCTTATTTTTTATAGAAAATGATAGAAAAAAGTATACAAAGTGCACAATAATCCCTTATAATAAAAGCGATAGAAACACATATTTTACAGCAGTATAAGGGGAAAGGAGAATACAAATGTATACGGTGGTTGTGGCGGATGACGAGGAAGAATTGAGAAAGGCGATTATCAGAAAGGGGGATTGGGAGAGTATAGGCTTTCAGGTGATTGGGGAAGCGGAAAACGGCATAGA
>NZ_CEWDFQ010000499.1:0-1672 GCF_982438285.1 Acetatifactor sp.
GGTTGCCCACAACAGATTTTGAGTCTGCCTCGTCTGCCATTCCGACACGCCGGCATTCGTGATTCTAAAACGTGGTTTATGGTTGTGATTCACGGCTGTGATTCACAGCTGTGATCCCCTCACAACAGAGATTATTCTAACACAGAAATCGGTTCTTGACAAGTGATTTTTTCTTTTCTTTTTCTTCAAGATGTTGTATAGTAAATGTGTATGTGTAAATGCTGATAATGGTGGGATAGCGTATGGACTGCAAAGAATTTGAACGGATGATTCCCGATTTTATTGCACGGAAGCTTGACTTTCAGAATCTGATAAAATTTAAGGATCACATGGAGCATTGCGCAGACTGCAAGGAGGAGCTTGTGATTCAGTTTCTTGTGTCAGAGGGTATGCAGCGGCTGGAGGAAGGAGACGCCTTTGACCTGCAAAGTGAGCTTAAGGAACGGCTGGAGGACGCAGGACGCAAGATAAAATTCCATAGCAGCTTTCTTGTGGCGGGAGCAGTTTTGGAGATTGCCGCAGTGATTGCCCTTGCGGGAACGGTGGTGTGGCTGATTTCTTAGGGCAGGCTGTGCAGGCAGCTGTTCGCCGCAAAGCCGATAATAGAAAACCAGCATAGAAATGAGGATGAAAATGGCTGAAAAATTAGTTTTGATAGATGGACACAGTATTTTGAACAGGGCCTTTTACGGAGTCCCCAATTTAAGCAACGCACAGGGACTGCACACCAATGCCATTTATGGATTCCTCAATATTATGTTTAAGATTCTGGAGGAGGAGAGGCCCGATTATCTGGCGGTGGCATTTGATGTGCATGCGCCCACCTTCCGTCACGAGATGTATGCGGATTATAAGGGTACCAGAAAGCCAATGCCCCAGGAGCTCAGAGAGCAGGTGCCAGTGATGAAGGAGCTTCTGCAGGCAATGAATGTGGTGATTGTGGAGCGGGCCGGATTTGAGGCGGACGATCTGCTGGGAACGCTGGCCAAGAAGGCACAGGCAGCAGGCATAGAGGTTTCCCTGGTATCGGGAGACAGGGATCTTCTGCAGATTGCCACGGATCACATTAAGATCAGAATTCCCAAGACCAAAATGGGAAAAACCGAGATAGAGGATTATTATGCACAGGACGTGCAGAAAGCCTGGCAGGTGACGCCTCAGCAGTTTATTGAGCTGAAGGCGCTGATGGGGGATGCCTCCGACAATATTCCTGGTGTTCCCAAGGTGGGGGCAAAAACTGCGGAAGCGCTGATGACGCAGTACGGTTCACTGGATAATATTTATGCGCATGTACAGGAGATACCCAAGAAAAGCATTCGGGAATCCCTCATAGAAAATAAGGAGCTGGCATATTTGAGCAGAGACCTGGCTGCCATAAAAACGGATTGTGACATAGAACTGGACTATGCGGCGGCCAGAGCGGAGGGCTACTATACCAAAGAGGCTTATTTGATTTTAAAAAAGCTGGAATTCAAAAATCTGCTGGATCGTTTTGACGGGGAACAGACCGCGGTTGAGGAAGGGGGAATCCGGGATTCCTTCAGGCGGCTTGAAAGCCTTTCTGCATGCCTTGAGACGCTTAAACGGGCAGAGGAAGCCTCTCTTGTGGGACTGCTTTTGGCGAAAGAGGGGGAAAGCCTGTTTGGCATTGCCCTTTCTCTGGATGATGATG
>NZ_CEWDFQ010000500.1:0-1654 GCF_982438285.1 Acetatifactor sp.
AACGCAAAAGTAAAGCAGATCGTACAGTGGCAGAGTAAGGCAAAGGAACGCAGACAGGCAGGGGTGTTTGCGGCAGAGGGCTTTAAAATGTTTGAGGAAGCTCCCACAGACGGCATAGAAGAGGTATTTCTGTCACAGGATGCCTTGGAGCGGGCAAAGGGGAACTCATTAATATGGAAGAAACTGCAGCAGACAGGATATGAGACAGTTTCCTCCAATGTATTTGCAAGAATGTCGGATACCCAGTCTCCTCAGGGAATATTGACAGTTTTAAGACAGCCCAAATATGATATAGAGAACATTTTGAAGAGGGGTAATCCGCTGCTTCTGGTGGTGGAGGACTTACAGGACCCTGGGAATCTTGGAACCATGTTTCGGACTGGCGAGGGAGCTGGAATAACGGGTGTTATTATGAGCTCCGACACGGTGGATCTCTTTAATCCCAAGGTAGTCCGGGCCACTATGGGGTCCATTTACAGGGTGCCCTTTGTGTATGCCGGAGATTTGAGGAATGCTGTCAATGATCTGCATAAGAATGGGATTGCCGTCTATGCCGCGCATCTGGAGGGGGAGACCTATTACAACAGGCTTTCCTTTCGGGGACCTACTGCCTTTCTCATCGGCAATGAGGGGAAGGGACTGCGGAGGGATACGGCGAAGCTGGCAGATTCCTATGTAAAGATTCCCATGGAGGGGAGGGTGGAATCCCTCAACGCTGCTGTTGCAGCGGCTCTTTTGCTGTATGAGACCCACAGACAGAGACATGTGTAATGCTTTACGTAAATGGAGACTTAAGCTTTGAAAAGAATGGAGATCAGTGTGAAAAATCACACTGATGTGCTGATTTTTCACACGGCTTATTTGTGCCGAAGCGTCACGAATAAGCCTTGATGCGACAATAGAAATCGCCTGTGCGAATTTCTATTGCGCGATTCCTACGCTACGCTTCGGAATGGAGATCAGTGTGAAAATGAAAATAGGATTTATCGGACTGGGAAATATGGCATGTGCCATGATCGGCGGTATGCTGGCAAAGAATGCGGCGCAGCCTGAGGATATGATAGGTTCGGCCAAAACCAGGGAAACCAGGGAAAAGGTAAGAGAAAAATATCATATCTCGACGGCTGAGACCAACAGGGAAGTGGCGGAGAAAGCGGACATTTTATTTTTGGCGGTAAAGCCCACATTTTTGCCGGAGGTAATTGCGCAGATCAAGGATGCTGTGTGGGAGGAAACGTTGATTGTGAGCATTGCCGCAGGAAAGGATCTGCGTTATCTGTCGGAGGCTTTTGGACGGCCGGAGCTTAAAATAATCCGCTGTATGCCAAACACCCCGGCTCTGGTGCTGGAGGGCTGCACAGGCGTCTGTGCGGGAGAGAATGTGACGGAAGAAGAGCTTTCACAGGTGTTAAGCTTGATGCGCTCCTTCGGACGGGCCAGCGTGGTGCCGGAACGCCTGATGGATGTGGTGGTGGGCGTAAGCGGCAGCGCTCCTGCGTATGTGTTTCTGTTTATCGAGGCCATGGCCGATGAGGCGGTGGCGGAGGGCATGCCAAGAAACCAGGCCTATGAATTTGCTGCCCAGGCTGTTTTGGGAAGCGCGCGGATGGTGCTGGAAACCGGCAGACATCCTGGAGAGCTGAAGGATATGGTG
>NZ_CEWDFQ010000501.1:0-1649 GCF_982438285.1 Acetatifactor sp.
CATTGGCTGACCTTACAGCCGGATCAGCCGCCACGTCCACCACCACCTGGCCGAAGAACTGGGCGTGATTCTCTTCTTTGGAAGCGAACTCAATACTGATGATCCGCACATCCGTCTCACCGATGGTATATTCAGAGGCATTGGTAAAGGTGTGGATGCCGATCTTTCCCGCCTCGATCTGGTTAAGCAGGCCGGAAATATTCTTATCATTCTTGGACTTTGCCTGAGAAAGCCGGGGATTTTTCCCCACGCATTTCAGGCTCTGCCGCCCGCCAATCTTAACCGTAAAAGACGTCACACAGGTGATCTGCTGAGCATCCGCCTGTCCGCCGGAAAAGGTTAGCACATCCCCCAGATCAAGAGCCGGGTTTCCAATGGTATCGGAATCAAAAGGCACATAGTTCACTTTGGAAAGGGCATCCAGGATGTTCCCGCACAGTTCTGCCCTGGTCTCTTCCAGGCCAAACTGCAGTAACGGGTTGACTCCCAGGTTCATAGTCAGACCATCGTCTGTTTCCAGGGCGTAATACTCGGAAGTCTGCGTCCGCAGGTTGGTGGAACTGACTGCTGTATACCGGGTCACAAAATCAGAGAAGCGGCTGGAAAACCGATGCTTCTGCAGGATCTCCATCACCGGCGTCTCCCCGTACTGCCGGAATTCCAGTTTTCCAGCCCGGTTGATGCAGAAGAACCCGCCCAGCACCTGAGCCGTAAAATACAGCACATCCCGGTATGTCTCAATGTCATTCTCCGGGTAAATGGAGAGCAGTTCTGAGCCATTCGGGATCGCCTCAATCTCCGCCTGGGTCTGCGCCAGTTCCACCCCACAGGCCGTGCTGCACAGCGCCATCATCCCATAAGCGGTGCCGATGGTTTCAAAGCCATTGAAAGCCCGGTCAAAACGGAGCATCCGATCATAAGCCTTCAGTTCCAGCACATGGACTGACCGATTGGCTTCACTCACTTCAAAAATCCCCATAGGAACCGTTTCATAAGCGCCGCTGGCAAGCCGGAGATGATAGGACAATTCCACCTCCGCATCCTCCAGTGTATACCGGTCAATATCCAGAAACAGGCTGATCCCCATCTCTGCCGCATACACAGCGCCCAACTCGATCTCCGAATTGCCGCAGCACTGGGCCGTGATATAGCCGCTGCCTTTCACAATATCTTCCTGGTCAAAGGGATACACCACACCGCCTGCCGTGGTGATCTTTCCCGTCCAGTAATATTTCCGGGTGTTCCCCTGCACCGCCTGCAGGAACGCCTCGCTCACCGGGTACATCGGACACCCCTCCTTCCGTTTCCAGGCTTCAAAAAAGCACCAATCATTTCTGACTGATGCTCTTGGCAATATAAAATATCAGAATCATCTAACTCAACAACTTAGGATTGACCAATTTAACTTTAATTTTATTGCAGAGAATGGTAGTTATTTCTTTATTAATTTTACTGGCAACACCAAAATGGCTAATATTGTAGCTATACTGTATATAAAGAATATTATTATTGTTGTATTCATATTTGCTTTAAGCAGATATAAAATTACGGAAACAATAATACCGATAACCGCAAACAAGACACATAAGTTCCCCGCAACATTATTTGCATAGTCCCAATTTTCTTTATTTTCCATTATCTTTTTATTG
>NZ_CEWDFQ010000502.1:0-1646 GCF_982438285.1 Acetatifactor sp.
AAACTATATATTGCCAAAGATTTCCCTCTATACTTTCTATCTCTTATCAAGATATAAAAAGAAAATATGCAGAGCAGAAACGCTGTGGCAAACATAATAATATCGATCGGCTGCATTTCTTCCTCCTGTACTGCACTCAGCTTTCGCTGTTTTCTTCTGACGACGCGGGACTCCCATATGCTTTTTTGACTTCCACCACAAAAGTTCTCCCGCTTTCCGCCTGCGTCTCACAAAATTTTTGGACGGCCTCATTAATCATTGCATCATCTGCATCCTCCGGCACGACCAAAACCATCTTATAGGTTCTGGTGGATGGATCCGATTGGATCGTTTCCTGCTCCCCTGTACTTGCGTTTGTAACCGTAATATCTCTTCCATTTCTACTGACCTTAGAAACCAGATTGTTTGCCTCCGCATTTAAAGCATTTTTCAGTTTATTTGCCGTGCTGTAGGATTGGGAATGAGTATCCTTTGATGTTACTGTGATAAATTCATTTGCACCGCCTTCATTATTGTAGGCATCAAACCCGTGCCCCGAATCTACATAGGTGTAATTCTTTTTCTCATAGGAAACAATCAGCTTCCCCCTCGCACTCGTATCCGCCATATCCCATAGGGAAGGGGTAGTCGTTGAGGTGGAAATTTCAGGCGTTATTTTGGAAATACCATTCCCCCATGCACTTGTTTTGGCACACTGCCGAAATCTGACCGAATAGTCAAAATTTAAGAGCCTGACCACTTCTACCTCATAGGTACACACCAGTTGAATGGTATTGGATACCCCATAGGTCATCATCAATGAACCGGAAAAATCCAAACCATCCAATCCATCCTTCACATGGTAATGCTCTAAAAAAGCATCTGCATCATCAGCTGCAAAGGACTTAAGATTTCGTTTCACGAACGCTTGACCCATGGCTCTGGCAAGCAGCGCGTTCATTTCCCCTGAGAGCTCATCCGCCGCCATAAGACCCATTCCCATTATGAATCCTTTGGGGTCTTCCGCAATGGCATCCGCATAGGACTTCGCATTATCCGACAACGCTCCCCCTGCTGTCTGCGCGTCCTTCAATGCTCCTTGCATTGCCTCAAAGTCCACGGTCATAGCATCCATATCCACGCTTCCTTCCAGTTCCCCCATGCTGTCCATCAAAGCGCCAACACCGGAAATGGTTCCCTGAACCCTTTCTCTGGAGTCTGCCACACCCTCCTGATTGTGCAGCTCCGCCTGCAGATTATCCAATCCCAGCCGGTAATAAAGATATGAATACTGGGAAATATCCTGTGCGGCAGAGTCCAGAGCCATGCTGATTTTTGCCTGCACGTAGCAAATATTGGTTATTGATAAAATAATGTATATGGCAAAAATAAAGATTGGCAGCGCAACACTGGCTTCTATAATGACTGCGCCCTTTTCATTTTCCTGTTTACGCCTTTCCATCATAGAGCTTATCCCTTTCTCTGACCATATCACAGCTCAGATACCGATCGATGCTGCTCCGGGACCTCCATGGAGGTTTCCCTTCCTGCCGCGCAGCCGCCCATGCTGAGTAATGCCGCCGTCAGTAACAATGCTAAATTTCTCTTTTTCATGTCCCGTCCCTTTTCCCTTTAAATATTAAAATTAATATCCCCTTGTCATATAT
>NZ_CEWDFQ010000503.1:0-1637 GCF_982438285.1 Acetatifactor sp.
GATGAGGAGTCCTCCGGGCTGCAGCAGATTGTAACCCGCGTCAATGATATTTCCAGCGTTGTGCAGTCCAATTCAGCCACCTCACAGGAGAGCGCGGCTGCCAGTGAAGAGCTGTCCGCACAGGCACAGGTTCTCAAGGATCTCACCGGGAATTTCAAGCTAAGACAGACCTTTTAAATTTCCTTTTTTACGATAAAGGCTTAAGGAGCCGGAGAGGTTATAACAGCCCCTCCAGCTCCTTAAGCCATATTTGTGCGCTTGCATCCGACGGCATGCGTAAATCCCCTCTGGGCGATAAAGCTACACTGCCCACCTTGGGTCCGTCCGGCAGGCAGGAACGCTTAAACTGCTGGCCAAAGAATCTTCTGTAAAAAGTCTTAAGCCATTTCAAAATTGTCTCATTGTCATAGCTTCCCTGAAACGCCTTCTTTGCAACCCGGTATACCTTGGCCGGTGGAAATCCACATCTAAGCATATAATACAAAAAGAAATCATGGAGCTCATAGGGCCCCACCAGGTCCTCCGTTTTCTGGGAGATCACTCCGTCCACCGGGGGCAGCAGCTCCGGGCTTACAGGCGTGTCCAATACGTCAAGCAAAACCGCCGCAAGGGCTTCATCCCCACAGGTATCCGCATAGTATTTCACCAGATGCCGCACCAGGGTCTTCGGCACTCCTGCGTTTACGCCGTACATGGACATATGATCCCCATTGTAGGTAGCCCAGCCCAGCGCAAGCTCCGACATGTCTCCGGTGCCGATCACAAGTCCGTTTTGCTGGTTTGCAATATCCATAAGGACCTGGGTGCGCTCCCTGGCCTGTCCGTTTTCATAGGTGACGTCATGATTCTTTTGATCCTGTCCGATATCCCTGAAATGAATCAGCACCGCATCCCTGATATCCACCTCCCGCAGCGTGGTGTCCAAGGTTTTTGCAAGCCTGCAGGCATTCTCATAGGTTCGGTCCGTGGTGCCAAAGCAAGGCATGGTCACCGCTGTGATTCCCTTCCTGTCTAATCCCAGCATGTCAAAGGTCCGAACGGTAATCAAAAGGGCGAGGGTGGAATCCAGTCCTCCGGAAACGCCGATCACCGCCGTTTTCAGTCCGGTGTGCTCGTAACGCTTTTTCAGTCCGAACGCCTGAATGGACAGAATCTCTTCACACCTTTTGTTTCTGGCCGCCTGGTCCTTAGGCACAAAGGGCATTCGCTCAAAGCTCCTCTCCAGCTTCGTCTCCATGATATTCAGCCTAAAGGGCACCGCCACATAGGAAAGATCCGGTTCCTTTCCAAAGGTTCCCATCCTGCGGCGTTCCGCCGCAATCCTCTGCAGATCCAGATCCCCATAGACAGTCTCCCCGGTAAAGCGCTTTGACTGAGCCAGAAGCACACCATTTTCCGCAATGAGATTATGGCCCCCAAACACAAGGTCCTGGGTAGATTCCCCCTCCCCTGCGGATGCATAAATATAACCGCAGATCAGGCGGGCGCTGGCAGACCTTACCAGAAGCTCTCTGTATTCGCCCTTTCCCACTGTCTCATTGGAGGCTGACAGGTTTACGATTACACTGGCCCCCATGAGGCTGTGATTGGTTCCAGGGGGGTTGGCCACCCACAAGTCCTCACAGATTTCACAGCCC
>NZ_CEWDFQ010000504.1:0-1634 GCF_982438285.1 Acetatifactor sp.
ATGTAAATTCTGGAAGGCTTTTGATTCGGGTTACACCCGTACTTCAATTCGATTTCTTTCATAATTTCCCTCATTTCTCCGCTGTTTTTGCGCAGCGCCTCTGCTATTGATTTTTATTTTTGATAATGGTTGTGTACTTTCCTGTTGCAATGTCAATATATCTCACAAACAAAGATACCTTATTGTCTGCATTTAAGTTGTCCCACAGCATATCTGCAAAACCTTCCATGTCATCCGAAACAGCCACCAGTTTAGGCTCTCCCTGAAAGCTGGGCAGCGGATTTCCGTCGTGCATATAGGTATGAATAAAATGCCCCTCTCCCGCAAGCGGCGTCTCAAAGGCAAAGGTATTGCGGATACAGGAGGAAGGATCACCGTGATTGCTCTTTAAAATAGACATGGCATAGCTGAAGCGGCCGCCCTCAATATGAAGAATCCCGGAAATGCGGGGCGTATAATTGGGCGCATCCGGTTCAAACTCTCTGCTTCTTAAGGACTGTTCAAAGGTGAGCTGCTTGTCCATTCCCTGGTAAATGGTGTCCGTCTGGTCTCCGTTTGTCACTATGGTCTTGTTTCCAAGCACTCTTACCGGCGCATAGATAATCAGACTTGGATCCTCCAGCTTGGAAGGGTCAAAGGCCTGTGTGCGGATGCCCTGTCCATCCTCCACAAAAATACGGTTCCTGCTGTTTGCGCTTCTGCCCATAATAAAATAAGCGGCCACGGCATACTTTCCATTGGGAGACTTTCCAAGCACAATGCCCCTCCCAGGGTATTCATTATTTTTCAATTCCTGCTCCAGTGATAACATTTTCTTCCTCCTGTAAAAACCATTTTCCCTTAATGTAAAAAATCCGCCTGAGCATCACAGTCAATGGCGCCCAGGCGGACGTTTTCCGCTTTTATATCACACTTATTATTTTATTCATCCACGCTGTAGTTGGGCGCTTCCTTGGTGATATGTATATCATGAGGATGGCTTTCTCTCAAGGATGCCGCAGATATTCTGATAAACCTGCCATTCTCCTTCAGCTCCTCAATGCTGGCAGCGCCACAATAGCCCATACCTGAGCGAAGACCGCCCATCAGCTGGAACACCGTATCCTCCACGCTACCCTTGTAGGCAACCCGGCCTTCCACGCCTTCCGGAACCAGCTTCTTGGCATTTTCCTGGAAATAGCGGTCCTTGCTTCCATTCTCCATAGCCGCAATAGAGCCCATGCCACGGTACACCTTGTACTTTCTTCCCTGGAAGAGCTCATAATCCCCAGGGCTCTCCTCGCAGCCAGCAAACATGCTTCCCATCATACACACATTGCCGCCTGCTGCAATGGCTTTGGTAATGTCGCCTGAATATTTGATACCGCCGTCTGCGATAATGGGAATGCCATACTCCCTGGCCACCTCATAGCAGTCCATAACGGCGCTGATCTGCGGTACGCCAATGCCCGCAACCACACGGGTGGTACAAATGGAACCAGGGCCGATACCCACCTTTACCGCATCTGCACCCGCCTCGATCAGGTCTCTCGTGGCGGCACCCGTAGCCACATTTCCAGCGATTACCTGAAGATCAGGATACTTTTCTTTGATCATCTTAAGGCAGTTTAATACGTTCTGAGAATGACCGTGGG
>NZ_CEWDFQ010000505.1:0-1615 GCF_982438285.1 Acetatifactor sp.
GAATAATTATGCGAACTATAGTATTTTCTTTGCGTGTGTGATAAAATAAAAAATGTTGCATTTGATTACAAAGCCGCTTGCGCGGCAGAATGAGAGGAAAACATGAAATTTTACCATATCACAGAAAAGCCTTTGAAAATATACGGTCTGGCAGTGACGGACAGAGATGGGAGACGCTTTTGGAAGCTGACCGAGGAGGCTCTTGCAAAGTTTCCTCAGTATGATTACCTGGGGAGAAGAGCCTGCGGAGGAAGGGTGCGCTTCTGTACGGATTCTCCCCGCATGATAATTCGCATGACTCTTGCCCAGACAAAGGAGGATATCAATATTCCCCTGTCCGGCTCGGCGGGAGCGGATATTTATCTGGGGAGCGGCAAAGACGCAGCGTTTTTGGGATATCTGGCGCCGGATGTGCATGTGATGGAAGAGATCACCGTGGAAAAAACCTTTGAGAAGAAAGGGGAAATGGAGCTTGTCACCATAAACCTTCCCAGAAACGACCATCTGCTGTCCATGGAGATAGGCGTGGAGGAAAACGCCCAGGTGAAAGAAGCCCCGGAATATTCCATACAGGAACCCATTGTATTTTACGGCTCTTCCATTACGGAGGGGGGCTGCGCCTCCAGGGCTGGCAACGCCTACACAAGCATTTTGGGCCGCTGGCTGGATGCGGACTATATCAATCTGGGATTTTCCGGCAGCGCCAGGGGGGAAGAGGAAATGGCCAGGTATATTGCGGGAATCTCTCCCATGAGCCTGTTTGTTTATGATTATGATCACAACGCGCCGGATGCGGCATGGCTTGCAAGGACCCATGAGCCTTTCTTCCGTATCATCCGGGAAAGCAGGCCGGACCTTCCGGTGGTGATGCTTACCAGGCCTGATGTGGATAAGGAACCCTTGGAGGCCAAAGAGCGCAGGGATATCATCCATCGGACCTATGAAAATGCCAGGAAGGCGGGGGATGAGCTGGTATGGTTTGTGGATGGGGGAACTTACTTCGGGTCTGAGGGACGCAGTGAGTGCACGGTGGATGGAACCCACCCTAATGCTTTGGGATTTATGCGTATGGCCCAGACCTTGTATCCAGTATTGAAAATGGCGTTGAAGGCCCGTCCGCCAAAAGCCTGACGGACATGAAACACACAGACGAAATTGAATAAACATACACATATTTCAATGTTTTTGCATAAAAACAAAAAAAGTAGTGGACATTTATGCAAAAAGTGGTATGATTACAAAAGACGATGTTGAGGTCAAAAGATTTTTCAGGGAGCAGAAGCTATGATAAAAGCGGGTATTATCGGCGCAACCGGCTACGCAGGCGGGGAGCTGGTGAGAATTTTAAAAAACCACAGGGATGTGGAAATTGTCTGGTATGGTTCTAAAAGCTACATAGACAAAAGGTACAGTCAGGTGTACCAGAATCTGTTTCAGATTGTGGAGGATGTCTGCAGGGATGACAATCTTTCCCTTCTTGCCGGGCAGGTGGATGTGATCTTCACCGCAACGCCCCAGGGATTTTTAGCGGGAATTTTGACGGAGGAGATTCTTTCCAAGGTAAAGATTGTGGATTTGTCCGCAGACTATCGCATCAAGGATGTGGCTGTTTATG
>NZ_CEWDFQ010000506.1:0-1603 GCF_982438285.1 Acetatifactor sp.
GATTTGAACCGTGTGAAGCAGGCGGTTAAAATTCTTACGTTTGTGTCCAGCACCCCTGACTTTCTGGAGCAGCCTCTGGTCGCCAACGGAGGAAGCGAGCTGTTAAAAGAGATGTTTGGCGAAGAAGCGGGAATTCCTGCAAGGTCGGCCATAGGCGTTTCCGTGCTGCCCGGCAATATTGCCGTGGAGACGGAAGCGATATTTGAAGTGAAATAAAAAACCGGAGGTTTGCCATGGAAAAGAGAAAAACAGAAAGCCAAAATCCCGCTACAAGGCATATAGATTTGCTGCCTACTATTGAAATGATGCGTTTGATCAACCGTGAGGATAAAAAGGTAGCATTGGCGGTGGAAACTCAGATACCAAAGATTGCAGAAGCCGTAGACCGAGTGTATCAGCGGATACAGACGGGAGGGAGATTGTTTTACTGTGGCGCGGGAACTTCCGGACGAATCGGTATTTTAGACGCTTCTGAGTGTGTGCCTACCTATAATGTATCTCCTACGCTGGTTCAGGCATTAATTGCAGGCGGAAACGGTGCTGTATTTCAGCCCGCTGAAGGAGCGGAGGATGACAGCTCGGCCTGTGAGAAAGAGCTGAGAGAGCGGGGATTTTGTGAGAAGGATACATTGGTGGGAATTGCTGCCAGCGGGACTACGCCCTATGTTCTTGGAGGACTTGCGTATGCAAGAAAGCTGGGAGCGCTTACCATAGGAATTGCATGTAATGAGAATCCTCCCATGGCCAGATATTGCCAAATTTCCATTACGCCTGTTGTGGGGCCGGAGGTGATTACAGGCTCTACCCGGATGAAGGCAGGTACAGCCCAGAAGCTTGTTTTGAATATGTTGTCCACAGGCGTTATGATCCGCCTGGGAAAAGTATACGGAAATCTAATGGTCGATCTGCAGGTGAGCAATGAAAAGCTGGCAGACCGGGCCTGCCGCATTGTCGCCCAGGTTGCCAGTGTGGACCAAAATACAGCGGCAGAGGCCATTAAAACCTGCAATGGAGAATTAAAAACGGCAATTGTATATTTATGTACCAAAATGGATGCGGAAGATGCCAGACATTGTCTGGAGAAATGCGAAGGCGTGATAGGAAGAGCCCTGGAAACATCTGGAGGGGGAGGACGATGAGATCTTATGTGATTGGTGTGGACGCGGGAGGAACAAAGACCAGTGTTTGTGCGTTTAATCTGGAAGGCCAGATGATTTATCACGGTGTTGGGGCGGCCGCCAACTTTTCTGAAAACCCCATGGCTTGGAAGCATGTGGAGGACGCGATAGATACGTGTATTGGAGTGACAGAAGGACAGTATGTATATATAGCTGTTGGAGCCTCAGGAATCTGTGGCGCGGGCATGGAAACGGAAATGCAGACAAAGCTTCAAAACCGATATCACTGCCAAAGCAGAGTGGTGGATGACGGAAGGCTGGCATTGCAGGCAAAGCTTAGGGGGCGGGACGGTGTTTTGGTGATTTCAGGCACCGGGTCAGTGGCTTACGGCAGAGCTGGCAGAAGGCTGATAAGAACGGGAGGCTGGGGTATGCTGTTAGATGACCGGGGAAGCGGTACGGCCATTGTACTGGAAGCCTTCAGA
>NZ_CEWDFQ010000507.1:0-1580 GCF_982438285.1 Acetatifactor sp.
GGATTATGCCATTACGCTGGGTATGGAGGCGAAAGAAGAGGCTATTTCAGAGATAGACGGGGACTGCATCTGCCATACCATTAACGGGAAGCCCATAAAGCCCAAAACACTGGGACAGAAGGCTTATGTGGAGGCTATACGGAAAAATATGATCGTATTTGGCCTGGGCCCTGCCGGCACGGGGAAAACCTATCTGGCCATGGCTATGGCTGTTACGGCCTTTAAGAATGACGAGGTAAGCAGGATCATCCTCACCAGACCGGCCATTGAGGCAGGAGAGAAGCTGGGCTTTTTGCCGGGGGATCTGCAAAGCAAGGTAGACCCTTATTTAAGGCCCTTATATGATGCCCTATATCAAATCATGGGGGCGGAGAGCTTTGCTAAAAACATGGAAAAGGGATTGATCGAGGTGGCTCCTCTGGCATATATGAGGGGACGCACTCTTGACAACGCTTATATAATTCTGGATGAGGCCCAGAACACTACCCCGGCGCAGATGAAAATGTTTTTGACCAGAATCGGCTTCGGCTCCAAGGTAATTGTGACGGGGGACTCCTCCCAAAAGGCCCTGCCTGTGGGAACCAGGTCAGGCCTGGACGTAGCGTCCAGGGTTTTAAGCAGGATTGACGACATTGCCTTCTGCCATCTCACCAGCAAGGATGTGGTGCGCCATCCTCTGGTACAGAAAATTGTAAAGGCATATGATGAGTATGAAGCAAAAGAAAAAAACAGAAGCAGAGTGAAAAATGGACGAAAATAAGAAAAAGCTGCGAAAGCTGACAGCGCTTCTCCTGATGGCCGAGCTGGGCGCTGTTTTTTTGGGAGCAGCAGGGGTTTCCATTGTTTTATGGATGCGCCGGGAGCCCTTGGATAGCGCCTTGCAAAAGATATTGTTTACGGTGATGGGGCTGGCCGCCGCCGGATTTCTTTTCCGGCGGGAATATATCAGGGACCGTTTGGATTATGACAACGCAGAACACCCCTTTCGCTTTTGGGCAGGCCTTGTTGTCTGCATAGCTGCCGCCTGTGTGTGCGGCTTTCTGCCTGCGGGAGGCTGGCCCTTTCCCGTTATCTATTTGATTCTTTCTTTGTTTGGCAGTACAAATGTAGGTATTTTGTCGTCTTCTGTGCTTTTGATGGTTTCAGTATTTGCAGGAGGCGCGGATGTAATTGTATTTTTCCTGTATTTTATCAGCGGTATTTTTGTGGCTGCGCTTTTTTACTGTTCCGAAGGGGAATTAAAAATCGGACAGCCTCTTTTTCTTTCCATGCTGTGCCTCTTACTGTGCGAGACTGCCGGCATTGTGCTGACGGACAATAACAGGCTCAATTTCGAAAGCTTTGTGATCCCGGTTTCCAATATCATAATCAGCGGTATTTTGATGGCCGGGTGTATGAAGGTGTTTTCATCCACAGTGTTTTATCGGTACAGAGAAAAGTATCTGGAACTGAACGACACGGAAAATCCCATGCTTGTGCAGCTGAAGGACACGGCCAGAGAAGCCTACTTTCAAAGTGTGCATACTGCCTATTTTTGTGAGCGGATTGCCCGCGGGCTTTCACTGGACGCAGATGCGCTG
>NZ_CEWDFQ010000508.1:0-1559 GCF_982438285.1 Acetatifactor sp.
AGTAGATTCCCAAAACCATATCCTGAGAAGGAACGGCAACAGGACCGCCGTCTGAGGGCTTTAACAGGTTGTTGGGAGACAGAAGCAGGAAACGGCACTCCGCCTGTGCCTCCACGGACAAGGGAAGATGCACCGCCATCTGGGCTCCGTCAAAGTCTGCGTTGAACGCAGTACATACCAGAGGATGCAGCTTGATTGCCTTACCCTCTACCAAAATGGGCTCAAAAGCCTGTATGCCAAGTCTGTGCAGAGTCGGAGCTCGGTTGAGCATCACGGGATGCTCCTTGATCACCTCCTCCAGCACATCCCAGACCTGGGTGTCAAGTCTTTCCACCAGCTTCTTTGCATTTTTAATATTCTGGCTGATGCCTCTGGCAACCAGCTCCTTCATCACAAAGGGCTTGAACAGCTCGATTGCCATCTCCTTGGGAAGACCGCACTGATAAATCTTAAGCTCCGGCCCCACCACGATAACGGAACGTCCGGAGTAGTCAACACGCTTTCCCAACAGGTTCTGACGAAACCGTCCGGATTTTCCCTTTAACATATCAGAAAGGGATTTTAACGCCCTGTTGCCAGGGCCCGTAACGGGACGTCCTCTCCTGCCGTTGTCGATCAGAGCGTCCACCGCCTCCTGAAGCATTCTCTTCTCATTGCGCACGATAATATCAGGCGCGCCCAGCTCCAAAAGCCTCTTCAGACGATTATTCCTGTTAATAATTCTTCTATACAGATCGTTTAAATCGGATGTGGCAAACCGTCCGCCGTCCAGCTGTACCATAGGGCGGATATCGGGGGGAATCACCGGAATCACATCCATGATCATCCACTCAGGCTTATTTCCCGAGCCACGGAAGGCCTCCACTACCTCAAGGCGCTTTATGATTCTGGCCCGCTTCTGGCCGGAGGACTCTCTCAGTCCTGTCTTCAATTCCGCAGATTCCTTTTCCAGATCAATGGCCTGCAGAAGCTCCTTGATTGCCTCCGCTCCCATGCCTACACGGAATTTATTGCCCCAGGTCTCCCTTGCGTCCTGATATTCCTTCTCCGACAACACCTGCTTGTACTCCAGATTGGATTCTCCGGCGTCCAAAACGATGTAGGATGCGAAATACAAAACCTTCTCCAGCACTCTGGGGGACAGATCCAGAATCAGCCCCATGCGGCTGGGAATCCCCTTGAAATACCAGATATGGGATACCGGAGCCGCAAGCTCTATGTGGCCCATTCTCTCTCTGCGGACGCTGGACTTGGTCACCTCAACGCCGCAGCGGTCACAGACAACGCCCTTGTATCTGATTTTTTTATACTTGCCACAGTGGCACTCCCAATCCTTGCTGGGTCCGAAAATCCTCTCGCAGAACAGACCATCCCTCTCAGGCTTCAAGGTCCTGTAATTTATGGTTTCCGGCTTCAGCACCTCGCCATGGGACCACTCACGGATTTTGTCCGGTGAGGCCAAGCCGATTTTTATGGCATCGAATGTCATGGGCTGATAGGTAGATTCATTCTTTGTTTCTGGCATTAATGGCACTCCCTTCTGATTTTAAAATTCGTCC
>NZ_CEWDFQ010000509.1:0-1556 GCF_982438285.1 Acetatifactor sp.
AAACAGTGCTTCTGGCCTCAGGGGCAGAGCACGCAAAGCTGGGTGTGCCCGGCGAGGAAGCCTTTGCTGGAAAGGGAGTGTCCTACTGTGCCACCTGCGACGGGGCCTTTTTCCGGGGAAAAAACACTGCTGTAGTGGGCGGCGGCGACGTGGCCCTGGAGGATGCCATTTATCTGTCACGAATCTGCCAGAGGGTATATCTGATCCACAGAAGGGATGAGCTGCGGGGTGCAAAGATTCTGCAGGAGGAGTTAAAGCAGATTCCCAATATCACCGTGTTGTACAGCCATGCGGTTACAAAAATACAGGGTGAGGATGCTGTGGAGGCCCTGGTGGTAAAGGACTTAAAGACCGGAGAGGAATCTTCCCTCGAGGTTTCCGGCGTATTTATTGCGGTGGGCATACATCCCAATACGGCGCTTCTGGAAAACATAGCGGCCAGAGATGAGGCTGGATACATTTTGGCCGGAGAGGACGGAGTGACGGACAGACCGGGCATTTTTGTGGCGGGAGATACCAGAAAGAAGCCCCTGCGCCAGATTGTCACAGCGGTGGCGGACGGGGCCAATGCAGCCATCAGCGCCGCCAGCTATTGTGACCGGAGCTGACAGATTTTGACGGTTATGCCTTTTTTAAGATTTTATAAAGAAATTAAAAAAAATTCTTAGAAAAAAGAATCGCAAATTTGCGGTTCTTTTTTTGCAGAAAAGGGGAAAAGCCGCATAAACACTGGGTTTTCAGGATATTTTCCAAATTATTCCCATAGTTGACAAAAGAATCTTTTAGTGATATATTTGTTAACAGATGTAATAAATTCGTAACAAATGATGGGAAATTGGTCACAGGAGGACGGTATGGTTCACGGCTCAGTGAAGGTAACAGCATATGCTTTGGCGGCAGTCATGGCTTTTTCGGGAATGAGCATTACGGCGGATGCGGCGGCAGCCACAACGGTTCTGCCCAGCGGCGGCGTTGATCTGACCATTGCAAAGGGAAATACACTTGAGAATATTACCACGAATGTAAACGGTACGTCTTTGGAAATACAATCTATTTTGATGCCGGAGCAGGTAGAAGAGGAGGAGCAGCCAAGCGAAGAGGAAACCTTCCGCAATCTGGTGATCGCTCAGGTAAACGATTATGTAAATGTGCGCAGCATTCCCAGCGAAGAGGGCGAAATTGTTGGAAAGCTGTATGATGATTCTGTAGGAACCTTTCTCGCGGAGGAGAACGGATGGTATCAGATTACCTCCGGCTCTGTTACAGGCTATGTAAAAGCGGAGTACTGTGTGACGGGAGAGGCGGCTGTGGAGCTTGCAAAGCAGGTGGGAACCAGAATTGCAACTGTAACCACTACCACCTTGAAGGTCAGGACAGAGCCCAGCCTTGAGGCGTCTGTACTGGGTTTGGTGCCCATAGATGACGATCTGGTGGTGCTGGAGGAGACGGAAAACTGGGTAAAGGTAGATATAGAGGAAGGCATCGGCTGGGTGTCCACCGCTTATGTGACTCTCCACTCAGAGTTTGTGCAGGCGGAATCCAAGGAAGAGGAAGAG
>NZ_CEWDFQ010000510.1:0-1523 GCF_982438285.1 Acetatifactor sp.
ATGTAATTTTAGTAAACTAAAAAGAAGAGAGAACCATGCGTTTTCGAACTTTTGGAATGGAGGATATTATGGCAGATACACAAGCACCTAAGGTTGGCATTGTTATGGGCAGCGATTCGGATATGCCTGTCATGGCGAAGGCTGCGGATATTTTGGAGCAGTTTGGCATTCCCTATGAAATGAGGATAATCAGCGCTCACAGGGAGCCGGATGTATTTTTTGAATACGCCAAAACTGCAGAGGAGAAGGGATTTAAGGTTATTATTGCGGGGGCGGGCATGGCTGCGCACCTGCCCGGCATGTGCGCGGCTGTTTTTCCCATGCCGGTGATTGGAATTCCCATGCACACCACATCCCTGGGAGGAAGAGATTCCCTGTACTCCATCGTGCAGATGCCCTCCGGCATTCCGGTGGCTACGGTGGCCATAAACGGAGGAGCCAACGCGGCGCTTTTGGCGGTCAAAATTCTGGCTGTTTCGGATGAGACCCTTTTAAAGAAGCTGAAGGATTACAGCGAGGGCCTGAAAGAGCAGGTACAGGCCAAGGATGAAAAGCTGCAGGAGACAGGCTGCAAGGCATATCTGGAAGGAATGAAACGGTAAGGGCCGGTCTGAGAATACATAGATGAGGAGAAAAGAGATGGATTATAAGAGTGCGGGAGTTGATATTGAAGCCGGTTATCAGTCGGTTGAGCTGATGAAAGAGTATGTGCGGCAGACCATGCGCCCGGAGGTGCTGGGGAGCCTTGGCGGCTTTTCCGGGGCGTTTTCCATAAGCGCCTTAAAAAATATGGAGGAGCCTGTTCTTTTGTCCGGCACGGATGGGTGCGGCACAAAGGTGAAGCTGGCCTTTTTGCTGGATAAGCATGATACCATCGGAATCGACTGCGTGGCCATGTGCGTGAACGATGTTGCCTGCGCGGGAGGAGAACCCCTCTTTTTTCTGGATTACATAGCATGCGGCAAAAATTATCCTGAGAAGATTGCAGCCATTGTAAAGGGAGTGGCAGAAGGCTGCAGGCTCTCAGGTGCGGCGCTGATCGGCGGAGAGACGGCGGAGCATCCGGGGCTTATGCCGGAGGATGAATACGATCTGGCCGGTTTTGCGGTAGGCCTGGCAGACAAAAAGGATATGATTACCGGAGAGAGGATCAGGGAAGGAGATGTTTTGATCGGCATTGCCTCCTCCGGTGTGCACTCCAACGGATTCTCCCTGGTGCGTAAGGTGTTTGATATGACGAGAGAGAGCCTTGACACTTATTATGAGGAATTGGGTGAAACCCTGGGGGAAGCGCTGCTTGCTCCCACCAGGATTTATGTAAAGGCGTTAAAGAGCGTAAAGGAGGCCGGCGTCACCATAAAGGGGTGCAGCCATATCACAGGGGGCGGCTTCTATGAGAATATTCCCAGAATGCTTCCGGAAGGAATCCGTGCCTTTGTGGAAAAGGACAGCTATGAGGTGCCTGCAATTTTCAAGCTTCTGCAGAGAAAAGGAAATATTGCGGAGGAAATGATGTACAACAC
>NZ_CEWDFQ010000511.1:0-1516 GCF_982438285.1 Acetatifactor sp.
ACACTGCCCAGACATTTTAACAGCTTCGGGGAAAATGTGCCGCACTGCCCTGTGGGTATCATCTGAAAGGCCTCCTCCTTCGCGTAAGCTCCCTTATATACCCTCGGGCTCACAAGTGCGTCGTACACATCCGCCACAGAAACAAGCTGCGCAGAAATGGGAATCTCCTCCCCTGCAAGCCCGTCCGGGTAGCCTCTGCCGTCATATCTCTCATGATGATGCCTGCAGATCTCATAGGCGGCCTGCTTGTATTCCTCGTCCCATACGTCATTGATATTCTTCAGTATTTCAGCCCCTCTGACGGTATGAGATTTCATATACTCATATTCCTGGGGCGTCAGCTTCGCCGGCTTTAACAGAATATTGTCCGGTATGGCGATCTTGCCAATATCATGGAGCGCACTGGCTCCCGCAATGGTTTCAATCTTTTGTTCTGTGAGTCCGTACTCCGGATAGGATTTCATCAGCTCCTTTGCCAGAATCCGCGTAAAGCCTCTCACCCGCATTATGTGCTGCCCACTCTCAAGATTACGGTACTCCACCACCGTGCCCAGAATGTCTGTAATGCTCTCATTTCTTAACCGCAGCTTCTCCGCCTGCTGCTGCAGCAGCTTATACTGCCTGCGCAGCGTGGCCGTCTGCTTCTCCACCGTGGCCTCCAGCCGGTTTTGATACTGAAACAGCCTGGTAATATTGTCCACCCTCTTTTTGACCAGGGTAGTGTCAAAGGGCTTCTTTATAAAATCCGAAACTCCATATTCAAAACACTTTTTTTCTGCACTGACAGAAGTCTCTCCGCTGATAACCAGCACAGGAATTTTACCAAGAAATTCCTTTTTGCGCATAAACTCCAAGACGCCAAAGCCATCCATCTGCGGCATCACTAAATCCAGCAGGACCACCGAAATCTCCTCGTGGAATTTCTGGAGCGCCTCCACAGCCTCCCTGCCGCTTTTGGCTTCTGTCACATAATATTCATCCAACAATATATCCTTGAGCAATTCCCGGTTCAATTCGGCGTCGTCTACAATCAAAACAAGATTTTTCATGATTATTCCCCTTCTTCCCTGAACCTATTTAAAGCGGATGCCACTTCCTCATAAGCCTGCTCTATCTGCTGCTGTAAAGCCGAAAAGTCCTTCCATTCACCTGCCCTCAGCTCCTCCGTCAGTGCATCCGCCGCCCCTTGAAGCCTTGTAAATCCCAGATTCGCGCAAAGCCCCTTTAGGGTATGGGCCGCCAGAAAAGCGGCTTTTATATCCTGATCCCTCATAGCCGTCATAAGCGCCGGAAAATTTTCATCCTCCAGAAATTTGAACAAAAATCTACGGATTCTGACCTCATCCAAAAGTCGTCCCAGCACACCTTCATAATCCCCCTCAAACAAAGCATAGCATTCTTTTACGGTCATATATTTCTCCTCCCTGTCTGAGACAAAATCAATATTCCTCAGCGGTGTCAATATCCTCCTGCTCCTTTTCCACGGACATTACAAAGCCCGGCGTATGGTGCAGGT
>NZ_CEWDFQ010000512.1:0-1500 GCF_982438285.1 Acetatifactor sp.
GCTCTATCCCCGTTTTTTCACCAAGCCCCAGCTTCCCTGCAAAATCAGTCACCGTTTCGGCCGTTATTTTCCTGTCATATCCCAGAGACCTTCCTGAAGCCAGATCCGTTCCCGTGGCTATGTCAAAAAAATAATAGTAATATCTGGCATTTGAATACGCCTCCCGCCACTCGTACTCATTTACATAAAAAGCTTCCCCCTCATCGTCCAAAAATGGCACCTCACTGTCCACCAGACGTTTATACTTTTCTAGGTATTCGCTGTAGTACTTCTGGCTTCCTGTCTCAAAGCTTCCCTCGTACTCAAATTCCCCATAGGCATCCAGAAGCAGCGAAACAGTGGCCTCGTCTGCGTAGGGCAGATTCTTCTCATCTTTAAAATCCCCCCAGTATTCATAAACCTTTGCAGCCTTAGCCGCTTCCTCCTCCCATTCCTCCAAAGCCTCCTGCTGTGTTTCTTTTTGTATTTCTTCCGGCATCTCTTCCTGCGTCGTTTCAAAAACAGAGCTTTCTTCCGCTTCTGTATGCTCACCGACTACAGACGATTCGTTTCCGCAGCCTGCGGATACCAGCGCTAAAACCGTACATACGGCCACTGCCATTTTTCTCATAATCATTTTCCTTTCAGCAGTTTTCCTGCCCTTATCCTGACAAAGCAGACACGACCTGCAAGGCCCTTGTTTCAAAAACATCAAAAAGAAAAACTTCTCCTTTTCATCCTTGCTTATTTTCACCCAGACCTTTTGTATTTCCTTCAACAACCCCATTACGGGACTTTTCATTTCGTTGCGCACAGGGAGGCAATTCCATGGGGATAAATCCATAAATGCCTGTACAGCTTTTATGTAAACAGTGTCAGCGGCTCCCAGCACTGCCCCTTGTACTTCTTCCATATAAATTACTGTCCCTGATCAACAAAAATCCCTATTTATCAAATAAACATAGCTTCTCAAAAGCTCTGTCCATCCCTTCCTTTCCCGGCAGATGACCTGAGTTTTTCACGATCTCACATTTTAGATTATCATTATCAGCGGTCTCAGCCAGCCGACTGGCCTCCGCCGCAGATGTCACGATATCCGTGTCTCCCTGTAGAATAATATAGGGAATCTGAACCCCGGACAACAATTTTGATAAATCTAAATAAATGATTTCTTTCCACAAGGATTGATTTTTTTGATAGCCATTGATCATAATGGCTTTAAAATCCTTTATCTTATAATCCGGACTTGTAAACAGTCCCTTTATGATTTTTCCAGCCGCAGCTTTTTTTCCTGCTTTATTTTGATATCCCGATGTGTATTTTCTGATGCCTGCAGCAAGCATTTGAAACTCTTTGGGAGAAACACTCTCCTTGCGTATGCCTTTTATGGCTTCCAAATTTTTTCTGGGAATCTTGGAATTTTCCAATGTATTTATTACTTCTTCATTAAAAAATACATCTTTTATTATTTGTCCCCTAGAATGTAGCCCCTCTCAGACTGTGTATGCCGGTGTATAGTGT